>NZ_JBIMJM010000035.1:0-19620 GCF_043674115.1 Streptococcus sp. A34
CTTGTAAATAGAAAAAGGTTCCAGAGTCGACAGGACTTTGGAGCCTTTTTCAATATACTTTGTTATGGGGCGCTTACAGTTGTTCTTCCAGCTGAACAAAATTATTACGATTTATATGAAAAGTTGTTGCCTGGATGCCAATTCCATAAAATGGGTTGGGCAATGGGGGTTGTCTGGACAAAATAACTTAAAGCTGTGGCTTTGAAAAGTTGAATTTGTGATTGTTTTCAGAGCTATCGGGTGCTTTAGTATAAATAACAATGAATAAAAAATCAGCCTGTATCTTATGTTACTATTAAGTAATTTAAGATACAGGTTTTACTATTTTTGAAATAAGTACCTTCCACTTCAAATACATGTATTCAAAGTGAAAGTATTGATTTAAATGATTCTTTTGTAATTTACTCTTGATAAGACCTCGCACCTAGTAATGCAGATAGAAACATAACACATAGACTAGAAGAAGTAGCAAAAGCTTTAGATAAAAAAATAATAGATCATATTATCATTGGAAGAAATGACTATTATTCATTTAGAGAAGAAGGGGATATAACTGTAAATTATGAAATAGAAAAAACAAATACCTTATCACATAAAAATATATTAAAAAAAGATACAGATCAGCATATAAATCTTTTAAATAAATTTACTAAGATTACTAAAACTGAACTGAAAAATATTTTAAAAGATACTTCTATTAAAAATTTTATTAAAAATCCAGAAGAATATATTAGCGATAAAGATAATTTGCAAAAAATAAATAAATTAAAAGAACTGCAAAATCAATATTTTAGCAAGGCAAATAAATTTAGTATAGAAAATACCAGAATTAAAAGTCCAGATGATATACAAGACTTCATAATGACAAGATATGATGATTATGATAATATTAATGTGGCTTTATATTTAGACACTAAAAATACTATTATAGAAAGTGAGATCTTGCCAGAAAACTTAACTTCAAAAGAAGAAGCTAAACATATCATTGAAAAAGCTATATTACATGATAGTAAGTCATTTGCTTTATCGACTAAAACTAATGCTTCACACATAAGATATAGTGAAGAAAGTATTGATAGAGTTTCTAACATTAAACAACTTGCTGATCTAGTAGGCATAAATTTAATTGATAATGTTGCAGTTAATAATCTTTCTAGCTTATCTTACAAAGGTAGCCATTTATTAGAGCCTAAAGAAAAATATAAAGCTAAAACTAGAGAAAAAGTAAAAAAAGAAAAACCAAAATTTAATGTAGAAGAATTAAAAGATAAAACAAAATCTTCTACTCAAAACAAACAAGTAGAAAAAAGAAAAAAATCTCGTTCTCTCTAGTATAAAAAAACACAAAAATAAACATAATAAACTATCAGTAAAGATAAGGAAAAAAGAATTCCTTATCTTCTCTGGTAGTCCAAACAACCGAATTATGATATAATTATTTTGTTATATTAAGCTAACAGCTAAATAGTTTTACTTTTGAAAAGTTTATTAGTTGCCAGACTAATAAGCTTTTTTTCTTTAATAAAAGTTTGTTCTTCCATTTCCAAAAGTCCTTTCTATGTCTGATGTCATTTTAATATCTCCTACTAGCAATGCGTTCCATATTACTGATTTCATGTAATTTAATGGACTATATATTTCTTCTTGACTTGAAGCTTCTCTATAATCTGTTATTGAATTATCCAATACACTACCTATACTCATATAGTTTTCATTTATTTCTATTCCTTCAACTATTCTATCGTAAATTTTAGAGTAAGTTACTACTGATCCTTTTAAAAACATATTGCCTTGTGTTGTTAGCATTTCTGAAAGTGCTTCATTGAATAGCTTTAAAGCTTCTGTATAAAAACTATCTGTATTTCCATTATCTTTGTTTTCTTTATACCAATTCATATGGTGATCATATTCAGTTAAAATTTTAATAGTTGCTTCCATAACTCTGTTACTTTGAGTATAGCTGTAAGGTATTGTTCCTTTTTCTTTTAAATCTTTTTTAATAATTTCTTTTAATTTATTTAGGTTCAGTCTTTCAATCTCTCTTATATCAAGTTCTTTTTCTTCCAGATGATTTTCATCTACTGTATTTAGATTTTCTTGCTCTTGATAGAATGAATGACTGTTAATATTAAAACTATTAATATTAGTTCTGTTAGTATTAGTTCTGTTAGTATTATAGATGTCCTGTTTTTGAATGTCCTGTTTTTGAATGTCCTGTTTTTGAATGTCCTGTTTTTGAATGTCCTGTTTTTTACTACACGGTAGGATTGGCTTAATATCAACTTTTACTCGTTTTTTAGCAATTTCTTTAGCAATTTCTTCATCTGGATTTTCATTTAAATAATAATCATTTACTCCTAATCTTCCATTTATTTGTCTTTGTTCAGCTTCAATATAATTAGTTTTCACTAATTGATTGTAGTATTTATAATATGTCTTTTTAGATATTTGAAGATGATATAAGATATTATCTAGCTTTGGAAAAGCACTATCTCCACCACCTGCAAAACTACAAAAATAAACATAAATTCCTTTTGCTTGAATATCTAATCTTCTATCTAACATTACTGCTTTAGGTACTGTTCCATACCCTAAAGATTTCATTCCATTATTTCTTATTCTTGAATATGATTTTTCTTTATGCGTATCTTTATTTAAAGCTTGTTCTTCAAACTTTTTGGGATTAGATACTAATGTATAAATGTTATTCCCTAAAACCCACTTCTTTTTTTGTTCATGATAATATCTTTCTCTTTCTGTTGTTATATATCCTTCTTTTAGTAAAAGGTTATAGTGATTATAATATCTTTCTTTTCCAATTTTTAAATCGTATAGAATTTTCTTTCTCGAAGGAAAAGCACTATCTCCACCACCTGCAAAACTTGAAAAATATCCATGTCTTTAATCTTGTTCGTACCTACTTTTTTACGTTCGACTGCCATTTCTTTCAACATTGTCTCAAGGACTTTAATTTCGTTGTTGCGAAAAGCCATAAGTTGAAATTTTCCTTTTTCTGTAAATCCCTCTTGCTTCAATGCTTTTGAAAAGCTGGGCTGTTTAGAGAGACCATTTTTATAACCGTCTGCGATGGGAACTACATTTAAATGTAAATGCGGAGCACCTTTTTCATCCAGATGCACTACTGCATTATAAACACGGAAATGTGGATGACGTTTTTCGAAATCTTGTGCATATTTAGCTAAATATATCCCTATGTTGAGTTTATATCCTTCTGGTAATTCATCCCAATCCGCTTTTGATCCAATACCAATGATAAACTCTCTTTGTTGATCTAAGGTATCAAGTTTACCAACATGTTTATAATAATCCTTGATTTTTCGATCATTTCTTATCTGCTTTTCATTGTATTCCTGCAAAGAAGGTCCAAATTCCTTTTCATATAGCTCTCGAATATCTAATTGTTTAACTACAATATTTTGATGACTTTTATCTCTAAGAATATGTGAATGTTCTGGGCTCTTCCATTCTTTTTCTGTTAAATCTCTATTATTATGTCGAATGTTTGTCATTCTCGGATTTGTTTTAAATGAAATAGTTAATTTTGGCATCACGTATACTCCTTAAAAATTTTTCTTTAATACAGTATGCCTTAAAAACTCATTTTAAAAATTTGAGAATGAATTTATTGGGAACTATCCCTGAACCAAGTAATTAATTACTGATGTTTTATTCTTTAGGACTGAAATCTATGGAGACCAATCTCTTACTATTAGAATGAAATTGACACCTTAACGAGTCCATTATAGAAAAATGTATTGACTATTTAAGTAATCCATATTTAAGCGATTAATGGTTTTGTATAGTTGACCATTTTGGCTGTAATAATGGATTCATAAATTACTCCATGATTGAAAAACATTGGCTAATAAAGTAATCCATGTTTGTAAAATAAAAGGCCAAGTAAAGTAGTCCATAATTGTATAATATATGGCTGAATAAACTAGTCCATATTCTCTAAATTAATGGACTAATTAAAGAAGCCCATATTTTCAAAAATAGCGGACCAATAAAGTAATCCATTCTTTAACAGATTAGCCTGTTTATTAAATCTCAGTATGGCATCTGCCTCCCACCATCTTCGTAAACTAGCCAATCAAAACATCTTGGACACTAGAAGAGAGGGGAAAATTATATATTATTTTATAAAAGATGAGGAAATCAGAGATTTTTTTAATCAACTAGGATAACAACTATTTTTACTACTTTTCCATGATTATAGGGAGATTATATATGAAATTTTTGATGAAAATTACTCACAAGAAATACCTACTCGTATCAAATGTTTAAGAAAAAAGTATAATTTAAAGCAAAGCGACCTACGATTATATCAGCGTTTACAGACATTCAAGAGAAATCTCTTGGATGTCTTTTTTGGGCTAAAGCAAGGCTATGATTAGCCTTGGCAAATTTGCCTAACAGCTCCAAACCTGTCATCAAATGAAATCGATGACTTATCAGAATGAGTCGTAGCCTTCATCTCACAGTATAGGTAGATGGCTAATTTCATTTTAAAACTTTCAGTTTTAAGGGACTGACCCCAAAAAGTGAGAATTTAATAAAAAGACTTGACAAATTTCGTTTACAATAGTAGACTTGTTTTGAACACATTCGTTTACATTTGTAAACGACAAGGAGGAAAGGAAAATGAGCACAATAGAACTTAATACTTCTATCACAGATGCTGAATGGGAAGTAATGCGTGTAGTTTGGGCAAATGATCGAGTAACTAGTAAAACAGTCATCTCTGTATTGAAAGAAAAAATGGACTGGACAGAATCCACTATCAAAACGATCTTAGGTCGATTAGTTGAAAAAGGCGTACTAAATACAGAGCAAGAAGGTAGAAAGTTTATTTACACTGCCAATATTGTAGAGAAAGAAGCCGTAAGGGATTATGCAGAAGATATTTTTAACCGTATTTGCAATAAGAAAGTTGGAAATGTAATAGGAAGCATCATTGAAAATCATGTCTTAAGCTTCGATGATATAGATCGACTAGAGAAAATATTAGAGATAAAAAAATCTTTCGCAGTAGAAGAAGTGGCTTGCAATTGTCCAGAAGGACAATGCGAGTGTCATTTACATCATCATTAACATAAGGAGGAATAAAAATGAGTAAGAATAAACATATGTTATTAGGTATTGGACTTACAGTCGTATTAACTGCAGTTGGATATATTACACTTTTAGAACCAATGATTAGTTATTTTAAAATAAACCAGAGTGCAGTTAATATAGATATTCAAACAAGTAAAACAAAAAGTACACTTCCTATACCACCACTATTAGAGGATAAAAATCCAGATCCTAATATTGCGGATTTTACTTTAGAACCTCAAGAAAGAGAAACTTCATTTTTACCAAATACCAAGACACGAACTATGGGTTACAACGGAAGTTTCTTAGGCCCTGTCATCAGAGTAAGTAAAGGTGAGCAAGTAAATGTGCACGTAAATAACAAGCTAAAAGAAGCAACTACAGTTCACTGGCATGGACTAGAGGTAGAAGGAGAAAAGGATGGGGGCCCTCATCAAGGAATTGAACCAGGAACAACTTGGGAGCCTAGTTTTACAGTAAATCAACAGGCTGCAACATTGTGGTATCATCCGCACTTTGTAGGAAATACTGCTACCCAAGTTTATAAAGGTTTAGCAGGACTATTCTATGTGGATGATGAAGTATCAAAAAGCTTAAATATTCCTAAGGAATATGGAGTAAATGATATACCTTTAGTAATTCAAGATAGAAGCTTTGGCAAGGACGGCAGTTTTATTTATAATACAAATATGATGGATAGAGCAACAGGGGATACTATCATAGTTAACGGAGCTATTAAACCTAATTTAGATGTTAATAGAGTCAAGATGAGATTTAGAATAGTTAATGGTGCTAATGCAAGTAACTTTAATTTGAAGTTAGATAATAGAGATGGATTCTATCAAATAGCATCTGATGGTGGATTTTTAGAAAAACCGGTTAGCCAGAGAAATATTATGTTATCACCTGGGGAAAGAGCAGAGATAATAGTGGACTTTTCAAAGTATGAAAAGGGAACGCAGCTATCACTTATGAGTAATAAGGAAGCCATTATGACCTTTAATGTTAAAGGCGATGGGAAAGATGATACTGAAGTACCTAGCACTTTAACGAATATAGAAAGAATGTCAGAAGCACAAGCTACTAAGATAAGCAGTTTTGAGCTTCAAGGTATGGGTCACATGGTATCAATAAACGGTAAAAAGTTTGATATGAATAGAATTGATGAAACAGTGAAGCTTGGAGATACAGAGATTTGGGAAATTACAAACCCAGGATCTATGATGCATGAAATGGGACACCCATTCCATATTCATGGCACCCAGGTTCAAATTCTATCAAGAAACGGTAATGCGCCTTCTCCAGAGGAGAGCGGATGGAAAGATACTGTATATATTGAGCCTAACGAAAAAGTAAGACTTATAGTTAAGTTTAATAAGAAGGGTAGTTATATGTACCACTGTCACATTCTTGAACATGAAGAAGCAGGTATGATGGGACAAATTAAAGTAGAATAATAAATAATATTGAAGATCATGTCTTAAGCTTCGATGATATAGATCGACTAGAAAAAATATTAGAGATAAAAAAATCTTTCGCAGTAGAAGAAGTGGATTGCAATTGTCCAGAAAGACAATGCGAGTGTCATTTACATCATCATTAAGAATAAGGAGGAATTTAAAATGAACAATAACAACAAACATTTATCCCACTGTCACCATAATCATGGCGACATGGATCATTCAAAACATGAGCACGTAAGCACGGAAGAACATGGAGACCATAAGAATCAACATCAAGAACATCATGCTGAGCATGATCACAGCGGGCACAGCGGGCACAGCGGGCACAGTGGGCATGACCACAGTGGGCATCACGGAGGGCATGAACACCATCATCACGGTAACTTTAAGGAACTTTTCTTAAAATCATTGCCACTAGGAATCATTATTATGCTCTTATCCCCTATGGCTGGGTTTGACCTACCATTCCAGTTTACTTTTCCATATTCTGATATTGTAGTAGCTATTTTATCTACTATATTAATTATTTATGGTGGACGTCCATTCTATCAAGGCGCAGTTGACGAATTTAAACAAAAAGAACCTGGAATGATGGCTCTAGTTTCTTTAGGTATAAGTGTTTCATATTTATACAGTATTTATGCTGTTATCATTACCTACGTAACGGGTGGACACGTGATGGACTTTTTCTTTGAATTTGCTTCATTATTATTAATCATGTTATTAGGTCACTGGATTGAGATGAAAGCTATTGGAGAAGCAGGAGACGCACAAGCAGCATTGGCTAAGTTGGTACCAAAAGATGCTCACGTTGTGTTAGAAGATGATTCAATTGAAATACGTCCAGTTGCTGACTTACAGGTAGGCGATTTAATTCGTGTTCAAGCCGGAGAAAATGTGCCAGCAGACGGAACTATCGAGCGTGGCGAATCACGTGTAAATGAAGCTCTTTTGACTGGAGAATCAAAAGCAGTTAAAAAAGGTCCTGGCGATGAAGTAATCGGAGGCTCAACAAATGGAGAAGGGGTTCTTTATATTAAAGTGAATGAGACAGGTGATCAATCCTTTATCTCTCAAGTACAGACTTTAATTAGCCAAGCTCAAAGTCAGCCTTCCAGGGCAGAAAATATTGCGCAAAAGGTTGCAGGGTGGCTCTTCTATATTGCTGTTATTGTCGCGCTAATTGCTTTTGTAGTGTGGATGATTATTGGAGATATCCCAACGGCAGTTATATTTACTATTACTACATTAGTTATTGCTTGTCCGCACGCATTGGGTCTGGCTATTCCATTGGTAACCGCCCGAAGCACAAGCTTAGGGGCTAGCCGTGGCTTACTAGTAAAAGACCGCCAAGCCTTAGAAATAGCTCAAGATGCAGATGTGATAATTTTAGATAAAACGGGTACTTTAACAACTGGTGAATTTAAAGTATTAGATGTAAAACTTCTTAATGACAAATATACAAAAGAGGAAATCATTGCCTTATTGGCAGGTATTGAAGGAGGATCTAGCCACCCAATTGCTCAATCAATTATAAGGTTCGCCGAGCAGCAAGATATACGTCCAGCATCTTTTGATTCGATTGATGTGATTTCCGGTTCTGGAGTAGAGGGTAAAGCAGGTGGGCACCGTTACCAATTAATCAGTCAAAAAGCCTATGGACGTAATCTTGATATGGATATTCCAAAAGGAGCAACTCTTAGTGTCTTAGTAGAAAACGATGATGCCATTGGTGCTGTAGCTTTAGGGGACGAATTAAAACCAACGAGTAAAGAGTTAATTAAAGCTCTTAAAAAGAACAATATTCAACCAATTATGGCAACAGGTGATAATGAAAAAGCGGCTCAAGGCGCGGCAGAAGTTTTAGGGATTGAGTATAGATCAAATCAATCTCCACAAGACAAATATGAGTTAGTTAAAACACTTAAAGATGAAGGAAAGAAAGTTATCATGGTAGGTGATGGTGTAAATGATGCTCCTTCTCTTGCCTTAGCAGATGTTGGTATAGCTGTAGGTGCTGGAACTCAAGTTGCATTGGATTCAGCTGATGTCATATTGACTCAATCCGATCCAGGAGATATTGAATCATTCATTGAATTAGCACACAAAACAACTCGTAAAATGAAACAAAACCTATTTTGGGGAGCTGGTTATAACTTTATAGCTATCCCTCTAGCTGCAGGAATTTTGGCTCCTATTGGTATCACATTAAGCCCTGCATTAGGAGGAATCCTAATGTCTGTGTCAACAGTCATCGTCGCCATTAATGCTATGTTATTAAGTTTAGATCCAAAAAATAACGGTTAACAGATCGAATGATTGAAACTCCTTAAAGTATCAAGATACAATAGTTTTACAGGAGAAAAAGAGATGTAAGTACTGGCTCTTTGTAAAATCGTGTTGGTAGAAGTAGACGATTTTTCTACCAACACGATTTTTAATTTATTATAGAACTGATTATTTTTAGGATATAAGTACCTGAAGCATAGAGATGAGTATGGCTATAGTCAAAATAAAGCAGTAACAGCCTTGAAATATATAAATCTATCATTCAAAGAATTGATTTATGAACAATACGATTACTATGTTAAAAAAAATAAGAAAGATCCTTTGGATCGGGCTATCGATTATATGCTGAAATTTCAGAGAACTGATGCAAATTTTGAGATTCCCAAGCTTCTTGCTGTTGTTGATTCTATTCAAAAATATGTTTTTAGCCAATCAAAAATGAAGTGCGGGGAATATAGCGTGTTTGCTTCTTTATTAGAAAATGAACAAGTTGATGAAAGATTACAATTCTTAATTGATTATGGGGTACCTTGTTCAGCAGTCAAGAAAGTAAAATTACCAGAGGAGTTAACTGGTTATCCTAATATTATCCAATATCTAAAGGATAATATTTCGCAAATAAGTTCAAAGCTAATTCCTTATGAAATGAAGTTGATGAATGAGGCAATTTTTTAAGTGGATAATAATTTTTAAAATGTTGACAAGAGTTGTGTTTAATCGTACTGTATATATACTTCTAGTACACATCTAACAATGTTTTAAAACTAAAATCTTCTTACCTTCTGTAAGAAGATTTTTGCATGGAATTAAAACTAATATCAAATTCATTAACGGTTTTTTTATAATTTCCAAAAAATGGCAGAATATAGTTGAGTTATAGAAGGAGTTTATCATGAACTTACATGATTTACATTTCTACAAGCAACTACTTCTGCCTTTTGTAATGAGGAATCAGAGTCAAATAATTTCACTTGGAGGTCATCTATGGATGAACTAGTGAGATTTTTGGAAGAAATGCTTCTGAAATATGGAGACAACATTGATTGCTCAAATTTACCAATCAAGGAAGAAAACCTGTACACTGATGAGTAGTTGCTTGTATTCTTTTCTAAAAAGAGTTAAAATACCCTTAAGATTATAAGGGTATTTTTTGGTCAAACTTTTCAAGGAGAAATTAAATGAAGCGAAAGAAAGCCTATATCTATACAAGGGTATCTACGACTATGCAGGTTGAAGGATTTTCATTAGATGCTCAAGAAGCAAAAATTCAGCAATATGCCAATGCTTTTGATATTGAGATTGTGAAAACCTATCAAGACGCTGGGAAATCTGGTAAAACCATGCTAGGACGAACGGAATTTATGAACATGATATCAGACATCGAAGCAGAGAAAGATAAGGTGGACTATGTACTTGTATTCAAATTATCACGTTTTGGTCGGAATGCTGCGGATACTTTAAAATCTCTAGCTATTATGGAATCTCATGGTGTAAATCTGATTTGCGTTGATGATGGACTGGATAGTTCAAAGGATTCAGGAAAGTTAGTTATTACGATCTTGTCGGCAGTTGCTGAAATGGAAAGAGAGAATATTATTTCTCAAGCTATGGAAGGTCGTAGACAAAAAGCGAGAGCTGGTCAATGGAATGGTGGATTTGCGCCTGTAGGATATTCCCTTGTTAATGGTCAATTACAAGTAAATCATGAAGAAGCTGAATCCGTAAAGATGATTTTTGATTTATTTGCCAACAGTGATATGGGCACTATAGCTATTGCCAAGCATTTAGCCAACCTAGATATAAAGAAACCAATTCGACATAATAGCACCCTTCCATATTTTTCATCAAGTGGCATTGCAAGAATCTTAGACAATCCAGTTTACAATGGAAAAATTGCTTTTGGACGGCGTGAAAGCACTCGAGATAAAATTTCTGGTGAAACGAAAGTCACGCAGTCTGAAAATTATATTCTAACAGACGGAATCCATGAAGCAATTATTGACGATGAGACTTGGAAAAAAGTGAGGAAAAAACGAGAAGCTAATGCCCATAAGTATAAACGTGAGAATCCAAACAAGGGCGATTCTATCTATATACTTTCAGGGTTGATAAAATGTCCATTATGCCATGCTGGGCTTTATGGAAATAAAAGTATCAAGCGAAATAAAAATAAGAAAGATGAATACTATAAAAACTATTACTACTATGCTTGTAAACATAGAAAACATGTAGATGGTCATAAATGTACATTTAACAAGCAACTTAAAACTGGAAATTTAGACCATGAAGTATTATCAACCATTAGTAAGTTAGTTTCAAGACCTGATTTTGCACGAAAACTGCAAGAGAAAATAAATATTCAGGTTGATACAAGTAGGATAGACAGTGAAATTGAACAATATAAGAGTCTCTTTCGCCAGCTCAATGCAACCAAATTGAATTTAATCCAACAGATTGACTCCTTAAATTTTGAAGATCCTCATTTTCAGCAAAAGTCAATTGATTTGGATATGAGATTAAATACTATTTATGATAAATTAGCAGATGTAGAGATACTAATTGAGACAAGTGAATCTAAACGAGAGGTAATCCTAAAAGATAAAATGACCGCTGATAATATTTATAAAATATTGGTCAACTTTGCATCATTTATGGACGTCATGGAAGATATCGACAAGAAGCGATTGTGTCAGATGTTGATTGAAAAAGTCGAAATTTATGATGACAAAAATAAAGCAGGACGTTGGGTAAAAGCCATTCATTTCAAGCTTCCAATCATTGAAGAAGACTTAGAAATTAGTTTGGACAATAGTACACCGGTTGAGGCGGTGGTTAAGTTGGTGAGGAAATGAGTCTATTACTGGCAGTCGCGGATGATTTACCGACATTTTTCTTGAAATTTTCCTAAAAAATGAAAAGTAGGGAAAATCTCTATAAATTCTTGATTTCCGAACGTTTTTTTACTATACTAATAGTGGTTATAACCAATGGAAGAGGTGATAATATGGTTACCGAAGCAGGTGACAAACCGCTATATTTACAATTGGTAGACGAATTGGAAATGAAGATTCGGAATACCATGGAGCCGAATGATAAATTATCTTCTGAGCGCGAGTTAACTCATATTCATGGGGTGAGTAGGATTACAGTCCGCCTGGCAATTCAAGAATTGGAAAGAAGGGGACTTGTTTATAAAAAACATGGTAAGGGAACCTATGTTTCAGAGATAAGAGAGCCTGCTGTTGATCTGTCCTCTGCCTATAGTTTTACAGAGCAGATGCGGAAAATCGGCAAGGTTCCAAAGACCCAGATTTTGTCGTTGCTTGAGAAAAATGCGTCCGAGTATCTGGCCAAGCAGCTGCAAATCGACATCAACGAGCCCATCGTTGAATTAGAACGGATTCGCCTAGCTGATAATGTTCCAATGATGCTGGAAAAGACTTATATTCCAGCTGAAGTTGTACCTGGAATGACTGAAGAGCGCCTTAATCACATGCCGCTCTATGAAATATTTGCTGAAGATTACAATCAAACCATTCGGCTGGCAGAAGAAGAATTTTATGCCAGTATTGCACTAGACCATGAGGCCAAGGTCCTGGGCATTAAAAACAATAGTCCTGTTCTTCATATCACTCGGAAGACCTACAATCAAAAAAATAAGATTATTGAGTTTACCTTTAGTATTGCGCGGGCAGACCAGTTCAGATATAAGATTAGCCACGTCCGTCAAGAGTAGTGGATTTCTACATCAAGGCTATTGAATCAATATTAGTTTTTTAATGAAGACAGCGAGCTAGGACAGGATTACTGCCCTGGCTTTTTTGCAAGAAAAAGAGGGCTTTGAGCCCTCAGGTGATGTTTACGAGAATAATCGTTTAAATATTTTATTTGATGAGTATTTGAGCAGCTGCATGCCAATAAAACCACTTGGAATAGCCAAGCAGAAGGACAGGAAGGCAGGGATGTTCAGCGAAAGATACACGTAAGTTGCTAGAACCGTCAAAATACTAAAAACAACAATATTCACAAAAAATAATAATTCATTGATTCGTGGAAGACTGGATTCTCTTGCTTGGTACGCTTGATAAGGGGCCTGTTTCTCTTTCGGGATATACTCTTCAGTGGGGATTTGGTCAGGCCGATATTGTCTAAGTGCCATATCGTCTCCTTTATTTTGCTTTTCAAGAATACCATAAAATTGAGTGGAAACTGTAACAAGATTGTTACAATATTGTTACAAAAAAATTAGAAAAGTCTGAAGATTAAAATTCAGGTCCGCTTCCGTTTTTAAAAAATCTTTGTGATATAATGAACATTATGAAAAATATTATTATAACAGCAACAGCTGAAAGCATTGAACAGGTCAAAGAACTGTTAGCAGCAGGTGTTGACCGTATTTATGTTGGTGAGGCAGACCATGCCCTCCGAATTCCGACCAATTTTTCCTATGATGAGCTTCGCCAAATAGCAGAGCTGGTTCACGAGGCAGGCAAGGAATTGACTGTCGCAGCCAACGCTCTCATGCACCAAGATATGATGGACAATATCAAGCCTTTTATGGAATTGATGAAAGAAATCAAGGTCGATTATCTGGTCGTTGGGGATGCAGGTGTTTTTTATATCAATAAGCGGGACGGCTACAATTTCAAGCTTATTTACGACACATCTGTCTTTGTAACATCCAGCCGACAAATCAATTTCTGGAAGGACCACGGCGCTGTCGAGGCTGTCTTAGCAAGAGAAATCCCATCGGCAGAACTCTTTGATATTTCGGAAAATCTGGAAATTCCTACGGAAATATTGGTTTACGGTGCCTCTGTTATCCACCATTCCAAGCGGACCTTGCTCAAAAACTACTATAACTTCACTAAGGCGGATGAGACGGATTTGTCCAAGGAACGTGGACTTTTCTTGGCAGAACCTGCAGATCCAGAAAGTCATTATTCCATTTTTGAGGATAAACACGGAACGCATATTTTTATCAACAATGATATTGACATGATGACCAAGTTGACAGAGCTTTATGAACATGGCTACCGAAATTGGAAGTTGGATGGTATTTTTTGTCCAGGTCAGAACTTCGTCGAGATTGCCAAATTATTCGTCCAAGCGCGTGATTTATTGGAAAAAGGAGAATTCACCTACGACCAAGCCTTTCTCTTGGACGAACAAGTACGCAAGTTCCACCCAAGCCAACGGGGTTTGGACACCGGATTTTACGAATTTGACCGGAACAAGGTGAGGTAATAAAACAGTCCGGGGGACTGTTTTATCCCGAGCCTAGAAATAGAGAAGCGAGGCCAGTCCGGGGGACTGTTTTATCCCGAGCCTAGAAATAGAGAAGCGAGGCCAGTCCGTGGGACTGTTTTATCCCGAGCCTGTCAATGGGAAAGCCCGGTCCAGAGGGTTGTTTTAGTCATCGCCAATTCTTAGATTTTATCTTAATTCTATCCTGGTAACTGACTTAGTGTCGGCTTCTAAAGGAGCTCGCCACTAAACGGAAAGTTCCATTGAACCTTTCCTTGTCAGTTACACTAGATAGCTAGGTCAAAAAGTGTCGTTTTGACCTAGCTATCGTCGCATATTTTAATTCAAATCAATCTATACTGGCAGAGCCAACTTTGCCACTTAATATAGGTAAGTTCCTAGGCCCTGCAATAGGTTTTCAAGTGGAAAAATATCGTTCCATTTGAAAACCGTCGCCAATTCTTAATTTTTATCTTAATTCTATCCTGCAAATAGAAAGAGGAATATTATGTCAAAAGCATTAAAGCGTCCTGAGGTCTTGTCACCTGCTGGGACATTGGAGAAATTGAAGGTTGCCATTGATTATGGTGCCGATGCTGTCTTTGTTGGCGGTCAGGCCTACGGTCTGCGTAGCCGGGCTGGGAACTTTACTATGGACGAGATGCGGGAAGGAATTGAATACGCCCACGCCCGTGGTGCCAAGGTCTATGTTGCGGCTAACATGGTGACCCATGAAGGGAATGAAGAAGGAGCGGGAGCCTGGTTCCGCGAATTGCGTGACATGGGCTTGGATGCCGTTATCGTATCTGACCCGGCTCTCATCGTTATATGTGCCACTGAAGCGCCGGGACTTGAAATCCACCTGTCCACCCAGGCTTCATCGACCAACTATGAAACCTTCGAGTTCTGGAAGGAATTGGGCTTGACCCGCGTTGTTTTAGCCCGCGAAGTGACCATGGAAGAGGTAGCTGAAATCCGTAAACGGACAGATGTTGAAATCGAAGCCTTTGTCCACGGTGCCATGTGTATCTCCTACTCAGGACGTTGCGTCCTCTCCAACCACATGAGCAAACGTGACGCCAACCGTGGCGGATGTTCCCAGTCTTGCCGTTGGAAGTACAATCTCTATGACCTCCCATTTGGTGAAGAGCGTCGTTCGATTAAGGGGGAAATACCAGAGGAGTTCTCCATGTCTGCGGTGGATATGTGTATGATCGACCATATTCCAGACATGATTGAAAATGGGGTTGATAGCCTAAAAATCGAAGGCCGGATGAAATCTGTCCACTACGTGTCAACCGTAACCAACTGCTATAAGGCTGCGGTCGATGCCTATCTAGAAAGTCCAGAAAAGTTTGAAGCGATCAAACAAGACCTGATTGACGAGTTGTGGAAAGTAGCCCAGCGTGAACTGGCAACTGGTTTTTACTACAATCCACCAACTGAAAACGAGCAATTGTTTGGTGCCCGCCGTAAAATTCCAGAATACAAATTTATCGCTGAAGTAGTGGCCTTTGACAAGGAAACCATGACAGCAACTATTCGTCAGCGCAATGTCATCAACGAAGGAGACCAAGTTGAGTTCTACGGGCCAGGTTTCCGTCATTTTGAGACGACCATTCAAGGCCTGCATGATTCCAATGGAGATAAGATTGACCGTGCCAATAAGCCTATGGAACTGCTGACTATTAAGCTAGACTGTGAAATCTATCCAGGCGATATGATCCGCGCCTGCAAGTCAGGGCTCATCAATCTTTATCAGGAAGATGGCAAGGCTGTTACTATTCGTGCATAAGAAAAAGGCTGGAGAAATTCAGCCTTTTGATAGTTGTGATTTTTTGATGTTTTCTGGAACCAGAGAGATTTTTTTAATTTCATCAATCCGAATGATACTGGTCACGCGACGTTTGAAATTTTTCATAATCAAGCGTTGTCGTTCCTTGTCATACTTGACAATATCCCCGGTAAAGCTACGTTCACCATAAATAACATGGATAGCAGCCTTCTTTTGAATGGCCAGCTCAAGATACTCTTGAATCTCTTCTCTGGTTGCAGGCTCCATAGGCTTTGGTTGGGATCTGTAAACCAGAAAATCATTGATACGGTCGAAAATGGATTCCAAAAACCTCTTCATGGCAATATCCTTTCAAACTTGCTATAATCATCTTATACAATTTTTATAAAAATGACAAGTGTTTGCGAACAAATAAGTGAAGGAGGTAACAAATGGCAGAATTTACATTTGAAATCGAAGAAAAACTCTTGGTTCTTTCTGAGAATGACAAGGGCTGGACTAAGGAGCTTAACCGTGTGTCCTTTAACGGAGCACCAGCCAAATATGACATCCGCACTTGGAGTCCCGACCATACCAAGATGGGCAAGGGCATTACCCTCAGCAATGAAGAATTTCAAGTCATGCTGGATGCATTTACCAATAAGTAAGATGAGGAGCCTAAGCAATTAGGTTCCTTTTTCTCATAACTGGTTGGAGGAGTTTGTGTGCCACTGTGGCGAGGGAAATTTTTGCTAAATCAGGCAGGATGAAGGGCAGGACTGTCCAGCCAAGAGTATCTGTCCAGCTAGCACCGCTGACCAGTTTGAATACTAAACATCCCAGTCCAAAGCAAGTAGCGGTTCCCAGCAGACAAGCCAGAAAGACCTGGAATGGAGAACTATTATTTGTCGTCAAGCTGGATGTGATAGCCGCGTAGGCCAAAAAGCCCCAGAGAAATCCAGCAGTCGGTCCGAAAAGATTGGCCACTCCACCTGACAATCCTGCGAATATAGGCAGTCCAATGGCACCCAAGGTCAGATAAATTCCGACACTTGCCAGGGCCAGTTTCCTTGGGTAGAGGCAGGCAATCAGGGCGATAGCCAGGGTTTGGAGAGTAAAGGGAACAGGACCAATGGGAAGGCTGATTTGTGAAAGAGCTGCAATGAGGGCCGCACCGATTGCAGTGTAGACCAAATGGAGAGTTGATTCTTGTTTCATGAGATGGTTATCCTTTTATAATAATTGGTTAACAAAATTATAGTTTGATTTTCAAAGGAAGTCAATCCATTGACTATCAGCTGTCACAGTTATAGGAAAAATCTATAGCTATTCATAAAAAAGTTATATAAGTAAAAAACTATGTTTTTTAAGTAGACTGATCCATTCTCATGCTACAATGGATAAAAATAAGAAAGCGAGATATCCTATGTCAGAATTATTAGCTATTTACCGTACCTTAAAAGCCAAAAAATGGGTGGATTTGACCCATCAAATCAATGAAAATAGTCCTCATTTCCCTGCCCTGCCTGCCTTGGAGAAGAAGACCTTGTTTGACCACAAGGACGGATTTTTCGTAGAGCAGTTCACGGTCGTTGGCCAGTATGGTACCCATATCGACCCGCCTGTTCACTTTGTGGAGGGGGCTCGTTATTTGGACGAGATTGACTTGAAAGATTTGCTCCTGCCTCTTTATGTTATCGATAAGTCGGAGGCAGTTGCAGCAAATCCAGATTACCAAATCACCAAGCAGGATATTTTGGATTTTGAAGAGGAACATGGTCCTATTGCAGAGGAGTCCTTTGTTGCCTTCCGCTCAGACTGGTCTAAACGCTGGCCAAGCCAGGATGCCATCCGTAATTTGGATGATAATGGAGTGCAACATACCCCAGGTTGGAGCCATGATGCCTTGGAGTATCTGATTGAGGAACGCAAGGTCAAGGCCGTTGGTCATGAGACCCTGGATACAGACTCAGGAGTGTCAGCAGCAGAGAATGGTGGTAGCCTTCCAGAGGAATACTATCTTCTGTCAAAAGACATTTACCAGGTAGAAGTCCTCAACAATCTTGATCAGGTTCCAGCGACGGGGAGCTTGATTTCCATCGCCTTTCCACATTGGGAAAAGGGCTCGGGTTCACCAGTTAGAGCCATTGCTATTTTGCCATAAGATGATAAAACGCCCAGATGAAAGTCTGAGCGTTTTTATGAAATTTCTATCGCATGGTGACAAATTCTTCTGAGCCAGTTGGGTGGATGGCCACAACGGCGTCAAATTGTTCCTTGCTAGCTCCCATTTTGATAGCAACTGAGAAACCTTGGATCATCTCGTCGACACCGTAGCCGATACCGTGGAGGCCGACCACTCGTTCTTCAGGACCAACGGTGACTAGTTTCATCTTGGTCAGCTGGCGGTTGTCTGCCATGGCTGTGTACATAGAGGTAAAGGCTGAAGTGTAGCACTTGACTTGGTCCGCACCGTATTGAACAAGGGCCTGGTCTTCTGTTAATCCGACCGTACCGATAGCTGGGTGGGAGAAGACAACAGTTGGAATGTCTGTGTAGTCCATTTTGGCATCTGTTTTACCGTTGAATAAGCGTTCCGATAGGAGCCGTCCAGCCTTGATAGCAACGGGTGTCAACTCTTTTTCACCCGTCACGTCGCCCAAGGCATAGATGCCAGGAACCACTGTTTCTTGGTATTGGTTGACTTCGATGTGGCCCGATTTTGTTAGTGTCACACCAGTAGCTTCTAGGTTAAGCTGGTTGGTATTTGGCTTGCGCCCAACAGCCCAGAGAACCTGGTCAGTAATGTGGGAAGTGCCGTCCTCAAAGAAGATTTGGATTTTTCCTTCTGGCGTTTTCTCCAGCTTGCTTGGCGTTTTATGGGTGTGAAGTGGGAGCTTAGTTCGCTCCATCTCTTCCATGAGGGCATCCGTAATGTAGGTATCGAAGTTACGCAATGGGCGGTCGCCGCGGACAAAGAGCTGGGCATCCACTCCCAAACCGTGTAGGACGCCAGCCACCTCAACGGCAATATAGCCAGCGCCGATAACAGCGACAGACTCTGGCAATTCTTCCCAGGCAAAGAAGTCGTCGGACACGACACCCAATTCAGCACCTGGAATGGCGGGAATAACTGGAAGACCACCAGTAGCGATGACAATGTGTTTGGCTTTGATTCGCTCACCATTGACCTCGACCGTATGGCTATCTACAAATTTAGCAAAACCTTGAATGACCTCAACCTGATTGTTTTTGAAGGTATTGCTATAAGAGGAACGAGAACGCTCGATATAGGCCTCACGGTTCTGACGCAGGGTTGCGAAGTTGAAGTGAACATCCTGGCTGGTGAAACCGTATTCTGGTCCATAAGTGTGAATGGCTTCAGCTACTTGAGAACCGTACCACATGATTTTTTTAGGAACACAGCCTAGATTGACACAGGTTCCACCGATATAGCTGCCTTCAATAACGGCAGCCTTGGCACCATACATAGCCGCTCGATTCATAGTGGCAATACCACCACTTCCTCCACCAATGCTGATAATATCAAATTCTCTCATTTTCTTCCTCCAAAGATTTCTTGACTACATTCTACCCTTTTTTTATCTTTCAATCAAAAATCCGCTACGTCTATCGTGAAACCTTATTTAGGTTTCAGATTGAAGACAAACACTTAAGAGGCGTTTGTCTTTTTCTGTTTATTGGTCTGATAGTCGGTCTTTTTGCCAG
>NZ_JBIMJM010000036.1:0-19558 GCF_043674115.1 Streptococcus sp. A34
TCTGGCAAAAAGACCGACTATCAGACCAATAAACAGAAAAAGACAAACGCCTCTTAAGTGTTTGTCTTCAATCTGAAGCCTTGTACTACAAGGCTTTTTGTGTGTCCAGAAAATGATTTGGTCATCTTTGGTCAAAAAAATACCAGCTGCCTAGGCAAAGAGGACAACTGGTTTATATTGTTTGCTTTTAACTCAAATTATCTGGGAGATCGCTGGAGGTTAGAAACAGTGCAGTCAAAATACTCCCGCTAGAATAGCCTAGACGCTATACTAGTTTGGAAAGAGGAATGACCTAACCGACAAATATTCTCTCCCTATAAGCAAAACAAGAGTCGTTATCAAAAGAATTACAAGGCTTAGCCACATATTTGTATCCGACTGTAAAATCGGCAAGGGAAACATGTGGAACAAGGGTGACCAAAAGTGTTTATTCCATATGGACAGTAGTGAAATAGCATAAATTAGAATGGTAGTCACCGTACTATCTTTCATCCACCCGATTAAATAATCTTGTAAAATATAAATCAGTAAACAAGATAGAAATGGAAATAAGAGATAGGTGATAGAAAGTTCAGCCATGGACAATAATACTTGTCCTTCGGTCCTCATTTGATAGACGGGATAGGTAAACAGATTGGTCTTAGCTATGAAAATGGAGTACAGCCCAGCATACAAAAAAATTAAGGATGTCGGAAATAGATAAAACAATACGATTGTGTAAGGGAGTTCTATAAGAACTTCTCTTTTTCTCGTGACAGGAAGAATTTCCAACAAAGTATAATGAGCATATTTTCTCTGAAAATAGGAGCCAGTCAATAAAGTAAAAATCAGCAGACTGCCCCCATAACCCAAAAAGATCAAGAGCTTTTCAAAGAAGGGACCATAGAGCTTATAAATTGTATAATCTTGATGACGCTTAACAAGAAATTGCACCACCATAAATTCTTGCTCTACATATTTCTTATCTGGCAAATATTCTTGATAATATTCTGGAAATAGTTGTTCATACTCCTCCAGTAATGTCATGCGCTCTTCAAAGATTGGGACTAATTTTTCAACCGAATCATTTGAAACATATACCATATCTTCTTGGGCATAATTTTGAAAAATACGGTTGGTTTGTTTTCTTATTTCTTCCTTTCTTTCAGCAGTCAGCTCCGTGTCGCTTTTATAAATGGTCACTAAACTATCCATTACTTTGAATTGGCGATCAACTAAGTCTCGAGGACTTGGACTTGGGAAAAAAAGACTATAGCCTACAAATAGCAAAAATAAGAAGCCGATTGATAACATTGCCTTTAAAATAAAATTTTTTGAACACAAGAAATTCCAATCTATCTTTGTTATCCCCATATTCTCCCTCTTTCCTGTCGAAACCTTTCCCTTACAAGAACACTAAGATACATCATTGTAAATAGAACAAGCGTCCAAAAAGATAGAACAATCCATCCTTTTTCAACCGAAAAATCTCCTCTATAGAAAAAATAATCTTTCACACCATGTAAGACTGGACCAAAACTAATGTAATAACTAGGGAGAAGATCTTGCCCCAAAAAGTTTATCTGCAAAAAACGCAAAAGTGGTTCTAAAAATAGGACAAGTCCACTTAGACAGACCGTCAGGGGCTTGTTGGAGAAAATCTTATTGCAAGAAGCCAAACATGTAATCAGAAAAAAATTGATTAAAAGGAAAAATAGAACTGCTTTTCCATAAAACTCCATTGAAGAAATCTGCACTTCTTCTTGCCCCACGAAGGTCAAAATGTCTAGCGTCCAATCGCCAGCTCCAAACCTGCTACTGATAGCAAAAAGAATGATGGCTAGCAAGAAGATTTCAAAACCGCTGATCAGCAACCAGTAACTAATGATTTTATCCAATAAATACTTCAAGTGACTAAGCGGTTTTACTTCCAAGAGGCTCTCATGTTGCTTATCATCTAAAAAAATGGGACTTGAAAACAAAAGTGTCAGCAGGAAAAATAGGGGCAGATACAAAACCTCAGGGCCTGCGTGACCCAACCAGCGATAAAATTGCCCTCTGGCAGTAATACCAACAAGTTCATTGATTGTAACCTCCTTGGTAGAAGCTAGCATTCCTTCGAAAATGGCCACTCTTTGCCTAGCAAAATTGCTGTTTAAAGTAGATCGCTTAACATCATCAAAGGCCATATTTGTTCCATAATGAAGTGCAGGAAATTGACTTTCCGTTATATTGTAGCCTCTCACCTTCTGGAGGGAGAAATATAATTTCCAGCTATTGACTGCTTCTTGTAGATAACTGACATACTGTCCCTTTGCAAAATACTCTGCCTTTTGTACCACCATACTATCTAACTGGATTTCTCTTGCATGTTTTTCTTGCAAGGACGCATCATAGGTCCTTTTCATCCACTCTATATCTTCTTGCGCATATTCACTCTGTCTAGCTACATCTTCAGCATACTGAATCGACTGATTTTCCAAAGAGCTAAAAAGGAACAAGATCAACATTGGCAAGCAGAGAAGCATTCCGATAGCCTGCATCTTCAATAAACGATTGTTGATGATGAGCAGGAATTGTGTTTTCAAAGTCCGCACCACTAGCCTCCCTCCTCCTCGGTCCCATATAATTCCTTATATATGAGATAACTACCTTTTCGACCGACCTTTATCTCTCTCACATCATCTAGGTTGCGAATTGCCCAATCCAAAAAATCAGAAAGACTTCCCCCCAGCTCATCCAGTTGAATAGTGGCTTGACATTCCTCATTATTCACACAAGTAAAGTGCGGCTTTAAGGCTAAAAATTCCTGCACTACATTTTTAGATGAAAAGGAAAGCAATACGGTTTCCAAAGCCTGCTCCTGGGGGTGGTAGACAACTGAAAAATGACCATCCTTGATAAAGTAAATACTGTCAGCAATACTGTCTAAATTATCTAACAAGTGAGAAGCAATAAGCATGGTCTTTCCCTGGGCCCGCAAGTCTTTCAATAAACTTGAAATCATTTCTACATTGTCTGGGTCCAAACCATTCATGACTTCATCTAAGAGCATGTAGCTAGCCTGAGTCACTACTACCAAAGCAAAACACAAGCGCTGACGCATTCCCAATGAATAGGTCCCAACTTTTTTATGAATATAGGTCCCCATATTTAAGACCGTCACTATTTCTTGTGGATAAGTGACATCTACTCCCCACATGGCAGCGTAAAATTCCAAGTGCTGTAAGCCAGTTAGTTCGTCGTACAAATCTGCCTGGTCAGGCATTTTTACAATTTGTTGACGCATATATTGCTTGTCCTTTTGATAGCTCTTTCCATGATAGTTCACTTCTATCCCTGATCCAGTAATATGCCCAGAAATAATTCGAACCAAGGTTGACTTCCCTGTCCCGTTAGGTGCAACCAGACCGATGATTTTCGAGGACGGGACTTCCATATGAATATCTTTGAAAATGAGCTTTTTACCGTAAGAAAACTGGTCAATTTTCACCACTAACATAGATTGCCCCACTTTCTCAATATAATATATTTTGAATATTATTATAATCTTTTTTACGGAAAGGCAAGTAAAAAGAGGCAACTACCTCCCTAGAACTATGCTTTTATTTACCTTAATTTTGCTACTCACTCCAAGTATCTGGGAAATAAATGAAATGAATACCCATCATTTCTCCAACCTCTCCCAGATAACCACCTGTCCTTGTTTGAGGGACTGCTGCACATCAATGATGCGTTGGTTGGAAGAGCCTCGGAACTGCAACATAAGATTGCGTTTGCTTTTGTCATAGCGGCCATCTACGAGAATGTCCAACTGGCTGAGCAGCTCCAGTTTGTCTGGCGTTTCCAGCATCAATTCTTCCCATGTATAGCCTGTCCAGGACCAAATATCCTTGTCTGGCAATTCCGTCCGAACCCGCTTGACAAGAGGGAGGACGGTTCCTGTATTAAGAAAAGGCTCACCACCCAAGAGGGTCAGGCCCTGCACATAGGGCTGGGCCAGGTCTGCTAAAATGCGGTCTTCCAGTTCCTTGGTGTAGGGAATGCCGGCCTTGAAGGACCAGGTGGCGACGTTGTAACAACCAGGACAGTGAAAGAGGCAGCCGCTGACATAGAGGGAGCACCGCACGCCTTCGCCGTCCACAAAGTTAAAGGCCTTGTAGTCCATAATCCGTCCCTGACTGAGCTCCTCGCTCTTCCACTCGCCTGGTTTGGGATTATTCCAGGTCTGTTCCGTCATAGCTGCCTCCTTCTTTTAGCCAATCCAGTAACGTTCTACTCCATCGCGGATGTCTTCTAGGCTACCACCACAAGCCACAATCGTGCGACGACTGGCTTGATTGTCTGTCGAGCAGGTCACGAGGACTTTAGAAATGTTTTTGGTTGCAGCTTCCTGCAAACCCAGTCGCAGTTGTTCCTTGGCATAGCCCTTTCCTCGCTGGCTAGGGCGGATAGAATAGCCAATGTGTCCACCAATGTTGAGCAGATAATCACTGAGACGCAGGCGTAGACTGAGAAAACCGACTGCTTGCCCAGCATCATCAAAGGAGACATACTGGATAGAAGGGACAAAGCCCTCTGGCAAATTCAGTCCCATTTCCCAGTCCTGACCTTGCTGCAACCAGCTTTCAAAGTCAAAATTCGCAAAGAGATTGCCTCCGTCTGTTGCGGACTCTTCTCGCTCAAATTCAGCAATCATATCCAAAATCGTTTCTTTATCTACTAAGGTTGGTCGTCTTAAAGTCAATTTCGTTTGGGATGGTGACATGTAATTCTCCTATTCCTTTATCTGCGTATACAATTTGGTGACAGATCCAGTGGCTGAGCAGGCTCGAGCTTGGGCTGACTGGATTTTTCTTGCTTTCTAGGGCTTGGAAAAACTCTTCGACAATGCTTTCAAAGCCACGTTTGTAAAGAGTTGTGTCCCAAGAACCAAAGCCTTCTATGATTTCTTGGTTGGCGGTAAAGGTGCGCAATTCTTCTAAGTTTTTAACCTGATGGATCGCTTGCGGTGTCTGGACTTCCATGATTTCCCGACGGCTGCCCGACTGGAGATTCATGGATACGACCACAGAAGTTTGAGCGGTTTGAAGGGTCACATTGACCTGACTGAGTTTATTATTTTCCAGATAGTAGGCATAGGAACCTGACAGAGGCTGGTCATCCAGCAAGTAAAGGGCCGTATCCAGTGGGTGGATAAAGAGGTCAAAGAGCTTGAATTGCAGGTCGCCTAAGCCATTGACTTCATTTTTCTCGACGACAATTCTCCGCTTGTTGGGCTTGGTTTTCAATTCTTGAACCTTGGGAGCAAAGCGACGATTGAAACCAGCCATGAGTAGGACTCCCTTGGACTGGGCTAATTTGTAAAGCTCTGCCGACTGGTAAAAATCCTCGGCTAGTGGCTTGTCCATGTAGACAGGAATGCCACGCTCCAAAAACAGCTCTGCCATTTTCACATGGGCCTGCGTCGCCACATGAATCATGACACCGTCCAAGTCTACCTCGGCCAAATCTTGTGCTGTCGCATAGGTCTGACTGCGGGGCAAACTGGCCGCAATGCTTGACAGAACTTCTTGATTGCGGGTGAACAAATGCCAGTCAATGCCTGACAAACTCCGCAGATAGGTCAGGTAGGCCTTTTGAAAAATACCTCCTAAACCGACGAGACCGATTTTTAGCATGGACATGTCCTCTTACTTTCCAAATCTTTTTCTTAAAAATTCACTCAAAATATCCACATCCAAGCCCAAATCTCGGATAATGATCGCCTTGTGGAAATCATCATAGTTATCCTTACCAGACCAGACAAAGGAGTTGGTCACAATCTGGTAGCTAGTATCCGGCTCAATCGCTCTGCCATTGACCAAAAAATCATCGCCTTGGCGAGAAATGCCATGAAGCTGCGGATGAAGACCGGTCGAGAGGCTGGACATCAAATCTTGACCCTTGATACTGACCAAGAGCACGCGCTTGGAGAAGGGCAAAACCTTGACCACATCGCTATAGTAAATCGGACCTGCGTTGAGCGACATCCGAATACCAAAACCATTGATGACCGCTCCGTCCGGCTGATAACCGAGAGCAACCGCCTGCTCAAAAAGGGCCTGCGTAATCAGAGGTGCCAGCGTAGACTGTCCCTGACGGATGTTCTCCCGCTCACCATCCAAGGTTTGAGGCAGGTTCGCAATAGAATGGGCAAAGCGAGCATTGCGCTCCGCCTGCATCCGCTCGATAAATTCCCGAATGATCGGTTCTTCTGTTGTCAGCTGCTCAATCTCCACCAAGTCATAGGACAGCACCTCATGACTGCCGTCCTCGTAGCAACGGAGCAGAAGATTGCCCAGAAAACGCCCATACTGGCCCGCTTGGAAAATGCTGACGCTACCGACCTGACTGGGTTCTTTCAAAATCGTATGGGTGTGACCACCGAAAATGACATTGATTTCCGGAAACTCCGCCGCCAGCTGAACATCTTGATCATAGCCCAAATGACTGAGCAAGACAATGTGCGCCTGCTTATCCATCTCAGACAAGGTCCGCTTGAGCGCCTGTCTGTGGTCCTCAAAGACCACATTGTCCGTCGGAGAAGCCACTTCCTCGGTCTCCAAGGTCGTTAAGCCCAAGACATAGAGCGGTCGACCCGCCATATCAAAGACCAACTTGTCTTTCAAGGGCACCAATTCGTCTGCATCGGCTGGATTGCGGTAGGAAATATTGGTGGAGACAATTGGAAAAGCCGCAAAGTCATCCAAGCGACTGAGCAACTCGTCTCCGTGGTCAAATTCGTGATTGCCCAGGGTCATGGCCTGACAACCAATGGCATTCATGAGCTGGATTTCCTTTACCCCACGGTACATATTGAAGAAAATATTCCCCGAAAAAAGGTCGCCACTGTCAAAGACAAAAGTCGGAATGTTTTTCGCCCGGTTTGTCTCCTTAATCTCAGCAATCAGCGCTGCCTTCTTGGGAAAATTCTCCATATAAGAATGCATATCATTGGTATGGAGAATGCTGATATCTGTAAAGTCCATACTATTTCTTCTTATTCTTGGCTTGCTTGAGCAATTCCTGCACACGCGCCTTCTTGTCCTGCTTCACATTGGAATTCTTCTCGTGATAACGCTGCACCAAGGCCTTGCCCTTATCATCTAGTTGGTATTTACCCATTGTTTTTTCTCCTTTTTTGAACATAGCAGAGCTATTAGATTTTCCCTCTATTATAACAAACTTCCGTAGTTCCTCAAAACCACGGAAGCCCTCATGTCCATTCTTTATAAACTAGACCCGTTCATGTGTTTGACGCGGGCGGAGATCTCTTTGTGTCGACCATTGACCATGGGACGGGCTTGAGGGTTGCCCAGATAACCACAGGTCCGTTTGACAACATCTACTAGTTTTGGATCGCTATTGCCACAGTTTGGACACTTGAACCCACGCTCAGTCGGCTCGAAGTCGCCTTCAAAACCGCAGGCATAACAATGGTCAATCGGCGTATTGGTCCCCAAATAACCGACACGGTCATAGGCATAGTCCCACACCGCCTCGAGAGCCTTGGGATTTTGCTGTAGAACAGGGTATTCGCAATAATGGATGAAGCCACCACTAGCACCCGCCTCCGGATAAACCTTTTCAAAATCCAGCTTTTCAAACGGCGTTGGATTTTTCCGCACATCATAATGGAAGGAATTTGTATAGTATTCCTTATCCGTAATGTCCTTGACCAACCCGAATTTCTCCGTATCCAAACGGCAGAAACGGTCTGTCAAACTTTCTGATGGGGTTGAGTAAACCGAAAAATGGTAGCCGTATTCGTCAGACCAGTCGCCAGCCAACTCCTTCATCCGCTTGATAATAGAAACCGTGAAGTCCTTGGCTTCAGGATTTCCTTCCCAGTCACCGCCGTAAAACACAGTCGCCACTTCGTAGAGACCGATATAGCCTAGAGAAACAGTCGCGCGACGGTTCTTAAAGACCTGATCAACAGCGTCCGTCTTGGCCAAACGTTTCCCAAAAGCTCCGTACTGATAGAGAATAGGCGCATTTGCCGGCGTCGCTTCCTTGACCCGCTCGACACGATAGACCAAGGCATCCTTGACAATAGCCATGCGTTCTGCAAAAATTTCCCAGAATTTTTCTTGACTACCCCCACTTTCAAGGGCAATCCGTGGTAGATTGACGGTCACCACACCCAAATTCATCCGACCGGAATTGATTTCAAGGCCATTTTCATCCTTCCAACCTTGCAAGAAAGAACGGCAACCCATAGGAACCTTGAAAGAACCCGTTAACTCAATAATCTTGTCATAGGACAGCATATCTGGATACATGCGCTTGGTTGCACATTCAATCGCCAGTTGCTTAATATCATAATTGGGCGAATCGGGCTCCAAATTTAGCCCGCGTTTGACAGTGAAAATCAATTTTGGAAAGATGGCTGTCCGTCCTTCGCGCCCCAAACCCTTGATACGGATGTTGAGAATCGCCTTCTGGATTTCCCGCTCAAACCAAGAAGTTCCTAAACCGAAACCAAGCGAAGTAAAGGGCGTTTGACCATTGGACGTAAAAAGCGTGTTAATTTCGTATTCCAAAGACTGCATAGCGTCATAAATATCCTTCTGGGTCTTGGCACGCGCATATTCTTCAGCCTTGTCTGGCAGCACCCATTCCTCCGCATCCTTCAAATGCTTTTGATAATTGAGCTCAGCATAAGGCGCCAACACCTCGTCAATACGGTCCGCCGAGCAGCCACCGTACTGGCTGGAAGCCACATTGGCAATAATTTGCGAAATCTGCGCCGTCGCTGTCTGGATGGACTTAGGACTTTCCACATCGGCATTTCCAATCTTAAACCCTTGCGCTAACATGCCCTTGAAATCAATCAGGCAGCAGTTGGTCATGGGCGTGTAAGGACTATAATCCAAATCGTGGTAATGAATGTCCCCCTTCTGGTGAGCGTTGGCAACGTGGGCTGGCAGGAGCTTGAGCCCGATAGATTTGCCAACAATCCCAGCCGTCAAATCACGTTGCGTATTAAAGACATCCGCATCCTTATTGGCGTTTTCATTGACGACAGACTGATCTTTGCTGAGCAATTTGTGGATTTCAAAGTTGATGTCCGTCGCTTGATGCCGGCGAAAATCGCGTTGCGTCCGGTACTGAATATAACGCTCTGCCAAGTCATAGAGGTGGGACTTGAGCAATTCCTGTTCGACAACCGTCTGGATTTCATAAATTTGCACATCCTTGGTAAAACGACGGGCAATTTCCTGCAGGGCCCCTGCCAAAACGACTGACAGACCCGCATCTGACACAGGATGGTCCAATTCTTGATTAGCCCGCTGCAAGGCAGAATAAATCTTTTCTTGTTCAAAAGCGACCGTTCGACCGTCACGCTTTAAGACCGCTAATTCTAATTCGGGTAAGATTGTTTCTTGCACTTTCATCTGGCTATCCTCCATTTTTCTCACTTCTTATAGTCTAGCACTTTGAATGACGGAAATCAATATATAGTGTACATTTTCAAAAATTTTCATTTTTTACACAAGATATAGATAAAAAGCAACTACTTTCATAGTCGCTTTCATTCTTTTTCTTGATATAGTTTGAAGTGATTGAAGCTGAGTTGGACAGGGACATAATTGTCTTCTAGGGTCGCTGAGACCTGTTCCAAGAGCGGAAGCTCCGTGTTGACCAAGATATACTTGGCTCTCCCTTGATTCAAATCATAGATTAAATTGTTTCGGTTGTCCTCCGTGTTAAGATAGGGTTGAGCTGTAATCAGATTAGCAGACGAGAACCGCTGACTTTCTAGATAGGCTTGTGCACTATTATCCCAGGCATAAATCGGATCATCACTGGTCGTGTTATCCCGGATATAGCGGGCTATTTCCTGCCTCTCCACACGGACCGGTTCTTCAAACAGATAGGCGTAGGTTGGTTGGAAAAACAGGGCTAGAAGCATCAAAATAGGCAGATAATAACTAGCTTTTAGATAGCTATAATCCTCATTCTCCTCCTCATCCAGCATCTCAAACTCTTCATCAGTTTCTGGACCATGCAAAGATGCTGCAGCTAGCACAAAACCATACGGAATCAAGGCCGTCAATTGACTCCATTCAAAATTTGGATTCCCAATCAGGAAAACCATTTGAACAAGAAAAGCCAGTAACATTATCAGCTTAATTTCTGTCTGTTGCCCCTTGCTAATAGATAATAGGGTTATCAAAATATGATTTAAAAATCCTGAAATCAGCAGGAACCCAAAAACCACAGCTAGGGTCATCAAAATGCCTTCATAGGTAAATTGTAGGCTAATATTGTAGAGAAAAGTCTGTTGAATTGCCATTCCCAGAATCTGCTCGATGAAGGTGTAATAGCCTACAGTGTAGACAACGAGAAGAAAACCAAATACAGCTGCTAAAAACTGATAAACACCTCTCGCCAACCTCTTGTTTCGACTATTGTACACAAATAAAACCAGGGGCGATACCAGCCATAAAATCAGACTTTTAGGGTAAATCATGAATACAATCGCCGCATCAATCCCGTAGAGAATGAAACCTTCGTCACTGACTGCATCATTTATATAGCGAATCAAAAACCAGATACTGGTCAGCACAAAAGGTAGAGCAAAGATGCTGGCATAGAGTCCACCCAAGTCCACCACCAGCAAGAAACAATAGAACCAAAAATTGATATGGTGGGCAACCCGCTGTGAACGACTAAAATATGTACTAATCTTATTGAGATAAATCCCTGCTATCAAGAGGGCGATGAACTGAAAAATCATCAAGCCAATGGTCGTATTGAACAGGGAACCAACAGCCAAGATTAGGTAATAGAGGACACCATTGGTTCCAAAAAAATACTCATAAGGCTTATGACCAGCCTGCATTGCCATGCCTGCATAGAGTGCCTGTGACTGCAAATTGGTCGCAAAGGAACTCAAAAGAGGATTGGCAACATTCAATACACTCAGAAATAAACTCCACAGTAGGGTCGGCCAAATAGGCACATCCGGCACATTCCGTATAAATTCATGGTAGGCTTGCTTTCTCCGTTGAGAACGATGCCTGCGGCCACCCCACAAACTTTTATCTCCCAAATCTACACTTGACTCTACTTCTGTCATAACTCACTCCTTGGATTTACTTTACTTATTATATCAAAAAGCCCGAGGCATGTCATTGACTTTCGGAAGTTGTTTGATCATTTCCTACCCTGTACCTTTCTCCGTCCAGCTCTTGTACTTGAACCATAGCCTCCAAGGGATAGCGGATGGTCCTATAGCTAATCTTGCTCCCATTCTGATTGGAAAACAGACTGGCATAGCGTTCAATCTGACGAAATGTATGGCGTTGGGCACGCTTGTACTCTATCAAAAATTCCTCATTATTTTTCTGTCTCATACCTATTTATTCGCAAAAAGCGGTCCAAAAACCACTGAGTTCAGATATTTTTTTCGGACTTCCGAGATGAAATAGAGGGAACCTGTGACAATCAGGATGCCCTGGTCTTGTTCCTGAAATTCCTGTATAAAGCCTTCATAATCAGCTACGTAGGTCAGCCCCTGACGCTGCTCCTCTTTCAAGGCTCCGTCGTAGGCAAAGCTGGTCAAGACAAGCTGGATACCTGGCAATATTTCCTCTAATAAATCCAGCATTTCCTGAAAATCCTTGCGCTGCAGGGCTGAAAATAAGAGGGTCACAGGCTGGTCCTGCATCTCAATGAACTCAATCAAGCGTTCCATGGCAGGAACGTTATGGGCACCGTCTAGGTATATCTTGGGGTTTTCGGCTATCAATTCCAAACGTCCTGCCCAGCTGGTTTGGGCTAGAGCCTGTCTGACCAAATCCGCAGAAACAGTTTGCCCAATTTGCTCCATGTAAAGCAAGAAACTCTGCAGGGCCAGGGCCGCATTTTCTTGCTGGTGCTGACCTGGGAGACCCAAGACTAATTCTGACAGCTGAAAACTTGGACTATTGAAAGTAGCTGCTTTAGAAGTAAATTCTTGACCCAGCTGGTAGATTGGAGCTTTTTTTTCAGCAGCAATTTGGCGAATTTGCTGGCTGATGTCGGCAGAAAATGGTCCCAAAACGACAGGCATCTCTGGCTTGATAATTCCTGCTTTCTGCTCTGCTATTTCTCCCAAAGTCGCGCCTAATAAATCCTGATGATCCAGACCTATGGAAGTGATGATGCTGAGGGCCGGGGAGACTACATTGGTCGTGTCCAGAAGGCCGCCGATGCCAACTTCGATAAGTGCCAGGTCAGGCTGCTGCTCGCGAAAATAGAGGAACATGATTAGAACCATGACCTCGAAATAGCGGAAGGGTTCATAAACCGTAGCAACCTCCTGCTCCAACTCATAGACCTGCTGGAGAAAGCGCTGAAAATCCTGGTCTGAAATCGGTGTCTGATCAATGCAAATCCTGTCGTGTACCGTGACCATGTGAGGGGAGACAAAACTGCCGACCCGCAGTCCGTGAGCCTGAAAGAGCTGGCGCATAAAGGCAATCGTTGAGCCCTTGCCATTGGTCCCCGCCACATGAATGACCGGCAAATCCAAGTGAGGCTTGCCCAACAAATCCAGGGCATAGGTGATTTTCTCTAGCTTGTAATGAAATAGCTGACCCTGCTTGCTATTGAGCCAGGTGTCTAATTTGTGAAAAGTTTGCATGTATTAAGTATAGCAAAAAACCAACAATTGCGTTGGTTTTTGACGGATATGATATTAGCCTTTCCACCACCAATCCCAGCCAGCTCCGAACGTTGTAAATACCTTAATAAAATTCATAATCTTTAGTCTCCTTTATTTTGATGAGACTATTATAAAATTTTATTGGGTCAGTAAACAGGACAAAAATGTCACTTGTTTTTTATAGTTCTCTCATCCCAACCTGCACCTCTTCTGCAGGTTGTCATAATGCTCTTCGTAAGCATCTTACACTTTTCCAGTGGAATCCCCTTTCCATGATTCTTCTAGTTTAGCCACCAAATGATCATCACCTATTAATTTCGCAAACATAACGGCCTCTTCGTACAGTTTTTGTGCCTCTTCACGGTCACTGTTGGTATATAGTACGTACTTCCACTTTAATAGATTCAGAATCGGTTTCTTTTGGAAATCGTGCGTCTGGACCATTATCTGGTCTAGAGTATCAAAAATAGGCGGAATATAGTCATAACACTCCTTAGTCCCAAGGATACCAATAGAAGCTAGCATCACATCACGCAAAATAAATAGCTCATTTGAATCTATAGCTTCTACCTGTACCGGAAAATGCTGGGTAATATCTAAAAAATGTTGAAATTTTGGCGAGGTCATGTCCTCATCCTGTAAATGCTCCAAATATAGCCGCACAATCAATAAATCATTGACAGTAAATTTATCTTTACGATGGACCTGCTCGAAATAATCATCTAAGATAGCTTTCCCAAAATGGACAGACTTTGTTTCATATATGTCAACAAAAGACTGAAAAGCATCAATTGCTATCTGCTCTTCCTCTGGCAGGTCGTCGTAATAGTCGTCATAAATTTCTTCCATCAGACGATTGCGTTTTTCTATCAAGTCCGTATTTTCATAGGTCGGTGTGCGGAGAACCTCAAACTTTAATTTCGAGTATCTATCTGGGAGCTTAACATAGTCTGGCATCAATTCATACAAGGTCATTCCCAAACGTGTAGCAATGTACTGGATTTTAGACAACGTGGGTTTTGAGCTGCCAGTCTCAATCCGAATCAATTGCCGGACTGAAAGTTCAACCTCATCACCACAAAACTGTTCGCGCGTCAAATTAATCTGCTCTCTCAGCTGGCGAATACGTTGCCCAAATTCCTTATCGTTCATATAATTCCCCTTTATTTATACTAAAATATGGTTAATTATACCAAATTTTTCAAGAAAAAAACAAACTTTCTTTTGTAAACTACGGTAGAAAGTTTATTTTTTATGTGAAATTTCTAAATTCATACTGACGGAACAATCTGCAATAAACTCTCGATTTTTATATTCCCTTCCACCCCGTCAATCTGCAAGTTTATACTGCCAATCCCTGCAGCCAGAGCGGTTTCCACGTCTAGCAGGCGGTCGCCAACATAGTAGGTGGTCGATTTATCTAAGTCATATTTTTCAATCAAATACAGCAAAGCCTCCGGGTCCGGCTTTCTGGCAAAACCCGAGTCGCTGGTCAGAATTTCCGTAAAATAATGGTCGACGCCCAAATCAGCCAGCACCTGAAAAGCATTGTCACTCTTGTGGGTGTAAATAAAGTTTTGAATGCCCTCCTGCACAGTCCATTCCAGCACCTCACGCGCGCCCTCCATCAACTGGATAGCCGTGTTCTTCTCACGGAGAGAGTTGGCTCGGGCTTGATTGAGCTGCGCCAAGTCCTTGCCATATTTCTGAGCATCTCGCGCCAGCAAATCCTTGACTGAATAAGTGAGAATAAAGGCATGAATTTCCTCGCGGTCAAAGGGAATATCAAATTGGGTATAGGTTTCTTCGATACCTGCTAGAATCGCCTGGTAGGAGTCTAGCAGGGTACCGTCTAAGTCCCAGATAAAAGTCGGTATCATCTTATCTCCATTCATATGCTCGATAGGGCTTGTCTAATTGGTAACCCAGCTTTTCAGCCAGTTTCAAGGATGTCAGGGTGTGGGCATCCCAGCTTGGATAGAGTCCGCGGTCTAAACAAGCTAAAATTAACTGAGCCGCACAGGCTTTTGCCAAACCCAGACCTCGATAGTCTTCCCTAGTATCTACTTCTATCTCAATCCCAGCTGAATAGCTGGCATAGGATGAAGCCCCTGAAACCACCTGTCCCTTATGCAAGATGACATAGCCCAGACCCAAGTCCAAAAATTGTTCCACATCTATATAATTTCCCACCAAATCCCGTGACCATTCCTCTACCAGACAAGCCTCGTACAGATTACGGTCAATCAGTTTCACATCAAAGCTTTCAGGCAAGTCATCAACCAGTTTCTGTAAATGCCCAAGGTCAAACTCAGTGTCCTTTTTCGTAGCGTATCGAGTAAAAAAACGAACTCTGTCTCCGTAAGCTTCTTCTATCAAGTCTGACCAGGCTTGGTTTTGGGGGACTAGAATAATATCTTTACCTTCGCAGATTTTTAGCAAGTCTCGATGTGGCTGGCCAGCTAAAAAACCAAAGAAGCTCTGCCGTCCATAGAGAGCTAGAGCTGACTGGGGCAACTGGCTGTCATCAACATAAATGTCTCCCTTGACACCTTCTAAACAGGTCCAGATAATCGTCTCAGGCCAGTCTCCAAATAAACGAGCTACTTGTCTCATCTGCTCTGCCATTATTTTTCCGTATAGGGATAACCCAGGTGCTCGTAAGCCTTGGCTGTCGCAACCCGCCCTGTCCGCGTCCGCATGAGGAAGCCCTGCTGAATCAGGTAGGGTTCGTACATATCCTCCACCGTTTCACGCTCCTCGGCAATATTGACCGATAGAGTGTTGAGGCCGACAGGACCGCCACCGTACATTTCAATCATGGTACGGAGAATCTTTTGGTCCACATAGTCCAGCCCCTCTCGGTCCACGTCCAGCATGGTCAGGGCCTTGTCCGTAATGCTATCGTCAATCAGACCGTCGCCCATAATCTGTGCGAAATCCCGCACCCGCTTGAGCAGGCGGTTGGCGATACGGGGAGTTCCACGAGACCGACGAGCCAGCTCAATAGCAGCTTCATGAGTAATCTCCATGTCAAAGATATCCGCCGTCCGCTCGACAATCTCCGTCAAATCAGCCAGTTGGTAGTACTCCATGTGACCGGTAATCCCAAATCGAGCCCGCAGAGGATTGGACAGCATGCCTGCACGAGTGGTCGCTCCAATCAGGGTAAAAGGTGGCAACTCCAAATGCACGGAGCGGCTGGCCTCCCCTGCTCCAATCATAATGTCGATGTAGAAGTCTTCCATAGCAGAATAGAGAATCTCCTCAACCGCCATGGGCATACGGTGGATTTCATCGATAAAGAGGACATCGCCAGGCTCCAAGTCGTTGAGAAGGGCCACCAAGTCACCTGCTTTTTCAATAACAGGACCACTGGTCTGCTTAATGTTGACCCCCAGTTCGTTGGCGATAACAAAAGCCATGGTGGTCTTCCCCAGACCCGGAGGGCCAAACAGAAGCGTATGATCCAAGGCTTCATCACGGAGTTTGGCTGCCTCGATAAAGATTTTGAGCTGGTCCTTGACCTTGTCCTGACCGATGTATTCATTTAATTTCTGCGGACGCAGGGTACGCTCAACGTACTCCTCGTCCTGCATTTGTTCCATGTCTAAAATTCGATTTGTCATGAAACCATTATAGCACAAAATGAAAATACCAGACTCAGTGAGTCCAGTATTCTCAGGAGATTATATGATACCTAGCTCTTGTCGCTTGCGACTTAGAGCTAGGGACACCTTTAGTTGAAAAGAAATGTTTCGCTATTTCTAGCTTGGATAAAGTATAACTCGTCAAACTTAAGAGAAACTAAAACAAAATTCATTTTATTTATTTTCCACTATTCGCAAAAATCGCTCTAGATAGTGCGAATCTAAATCGTTGTACTGACTGCCTTCTGTTGAACTTTCTTTGGGAATGCCCAAATTCATCAGTCGCCGATCAAACTCCTCTAACTCGATATAGGTATCGTCAGGGATCAAGTTCTGATTAACAGTTGGTTGCATAAACACAATCTTTTTTCCATCCAGTTGAATTTGATAGCTGAATTCCCCTTGCCTTTCAGACCTGTTCACTGTCACTAGCTTGGTCCCAAAGCCTGTCCAGACAGACTTGACATCGCTGTAAAGATATTCCTTGGACGGAGCCAGCAGATTGATGTCGATAATCTGGTCTTTGGTCACGGCTGTTGTGGTAGAAATCAGCAGAGCGGTCAATAGGATACAAGAACCTGCCAGACCCAGGCCATATTTCCAAGATAATTTCACCAGCCTCGCCAGTTTGCCCAAAAGAAAAGCAAGAAAAGCCATGATAAACAATATAGCAATCTTGCCCAGACCAGTCGAATACTCATAGAAGAGCCAATCGCTTGGTAGGAAAAATCTTTCGGTCAACCAGCCGACAAGGAAAAAGTAGGCAATCCCACCTACAAGGGAGATGAGACCAACCGGAATCCACCAGGCCTGACTACGATTCTTCTGGCGGATCTTGTCCCGATGTTTCCACCAGGTTACAAGGTAGTCTCGCCAGAGAAGCGTTATCCAAGCGGTTGCTAGCAAGGAAACCACTGCTAGTAGGAAAAGATTTTCCTGACGACCTTGTTGGATTCGGGTAAACAGCCAGAGGATGGGGCCTGATGCCATCAAAGTCTGCAAGAGAGTCATCCAAATACTTGGCAACAAGGCATTTTCTAAATCTTGTTTGAAGTCTTGAAATTCCCCACTTTCCACAAAAGCAATGGATACCTGTGCTTCTTCCAACCAATCATCTTTCTTGCCCAAATCCCTGACCACCTGGTCCAACAAATCAACCTTGTCTGTCAATTCTTCTGCTCGCTGATTGATTCCCCGCTTTTTCTCACGCAAGGCTGACTGCAAGTCCTCCTCTGGCAAGGCTAGGAGGGCCGTAATCTCTGCTAGGGAAAACTCAAAATAGCGGAGCAACTTGATCAAGCGAAGCTGTCGCACATTTTCCTCCGAATAATCACGGTAATCGTTGAGCGGGTTTCTCGCCACTTCAATCAAGCCCTTTTCTTCATACAGCCGAATCGCCTTGGTTGACAAGCCTGTCAACTTCTCCACATCTTTGACCTGCATAAACAACCTCCATCTGTTTTGATAGTCCTAGCATACACCATTCCCCTAGGGATGAGTCAAGGATTTTTTGATTTTTTATACAAAAACAGTCAGCTAATTCTTGCCGACTGTTTTCTGGAGATTATATGATACCTAGCTCTTGTCGCTTGCGACTTAGAGCTAGGGACACCTTTAGGTGAAAAGAAATTTCGCTATTTCTAGCTTGAATAGAGTATAACTCGTCAAACTTAAGGAAAACTAAAAAATTCTCTGGAAAATCCAAAGAATTTTGATTTTTTTATAATCCAAGTCGTTCAAAGATGTCATCTACCCGCTTAGCATAGTAGTCTGGGTTGAAGAGTTCATCGATTTCTTCCTGGCTGAGTTTAGCTGTCACACGCTCATCTGCTTCAAGTAGAGGTTTAAAGTCCACTTGATTGTCCCATGACTGTGCGGTTTTGGGTTGCACCAAATCATAGGCTTCCTCACGGGTCATGCCTTTCTCAATCAAGCTGAGCATGACACGCTGGCTGTAAATCAAGCCAAAAGTTGACTCCATATTGCGTTTCATATTTTCAGGGAAGACCGTCAAGTTCTTGACGATATTACCAAAACGGTTGAGCATATAGTTGATGAGGATAGTCGTATCCGGCGTGATAATCCGCTCCGCTGACGAGTGGGAAATATCGCGTTCGTGCCAGAGAGCCACATTCTCAAAAGCGGTCACCAAGTGTCCACGCACCACACGAGCCAGACCAGTCATATTTTCAGAGCCGATCGGGTTGCGTTTATGAGGCATAGCAGAGCTGCCCTTTTGGCCTTTGGCGAAATACTCTTCGACTTCGCGTTGTTCAGATTTTTGTAGCCCACGGATTTCTGTCGCCATACGCTCGATAGACGTTGCAATCAGGGCTAGGGCTGAGAAATATTCTGCGTGGAGGTCACGAGGAAGGACCTGGGTAGAAATTTCCTGCGGACGAATGCCCAATTTGCCACAAACATACTCTTCCACAAATGGAGGGATGTTGGCAAAGTTTCCAACCGCACCTGAAATTTTACCAGCTTCAACGCCCTTGGCCGCCACATCAAAACGCTCCATGTTGCGTTTCATTTCGCTATACCAAGTCGCCAATTTCAGACCGAAAGTCGTTGGCTCCGCATGGACACCGTGGGTCCGACCCATCATGATGGTGTACTTGTGCTCACGCGCCTTGTCAGCGATGATATTGGTAAAGTTTTCAAGGTCACGACGAATAATGTCGTTGGCCTGCTTGTAGAGGTAGCCGTAAGCCGTATCCACCACGTCGGTCGATGTCAGACCGTAGTGGACCCACTTGCGTTCCTCGCCAAGACTTTCCGAAACCGCACGCGTGAAAGCCACCACATCGTGACGAGTTTCCTCTTCAATCTCTAAAATGCGGTCGATGTCAAAAGTCGCCTTCTCACGAATCAAGGCCACATCCTCTTTGGGAATCTCACCCAACTCAGCCCAGGCCTCATCTGCGAGAATTTCCACCTCCAACCAAGCCTTGTACTTGTTCTCTTCACTCCAAATAGCCGCCATCTCTGGGCGTGTGTAACGTTCGATCATGTTGTGTTTCCTTTTTCCTATCTATTTATTTTTTAGATATACTTTTTAACTACATCTCTCAAAATGATAACTTTGTTAATTACTTCGTCAATTAAATCGTTGTAATTGTCATGGCTCTCAAAATCCAGACCTTTTATATAATTTAAATTGTCAAATTAAGTTAGACTTTTTATATAACTCAGAAAAACTTGGTAAGGTGTTTGATAATTCAAAGAC
>NZ_JBIMJM010000037.1:0-18515 GCF_043674115.1 Streptococcus sp. A34
TTCAGACAAATGTGGTAGTTTATCTGAGCCTAACATAGATGGCTTTTTCTGTCTAGCTTAATTTTACAAATTGGGATCAATCATTTGAGATATCTATTATTAAATTATTCATCATATTTTTCACTGAGCTTCCATCCTTTGATTCTTTCATAAGCATCTTTCTTAAATTTACCAAGTGATTTATTGATAAGCTCATTTTCTTGTGCAAATACAACTTCTCCATAAATAAGAGTATCTATTTTTCGATTGATTTCTTCCTCTGTTCCAGTTAATAATTTTATTAGTGAATCTCTATATTCTTGACCATATTCCATTTCTTTATTTACCATCTCTTGAACTTCTAAATCATGAATTTTATATGCTTTATCCAGTTTCAAAACATTAATTAAATCATTCTCTAAGTCAGGATGAGTATTAATGTTTACTAGTTTGTTATCTTTTATATGTTTTAATTCAATTTGATAATTCTCATTAGACTTTTTAATATCAAATTTTACACAATTATTTTCAGATTTCAAGAAAGGATTAATTTTTAAATCGTATGTTCCCTTAAGTCGATTGCATGTTCCACAACATGGTATGAAATTATATAGAGATACTGCAAATATCGGAAAATCATTTTTGTTATAAAAATGATCCATTTCAGCTGAAAATGAGTCACCTCTACTATTGATGTAATTTCTATTACAGTATGGACACACTATTAAACCATAGTTATCTGAAATTATAAAATTTCGAATCATATAGTTATTAATTTTTTCGATTTTATTATTAATTTCAATTTCCTGTGATAGGTTGTATATTTTTTTTACGTTCCTAAAGTTGGGTGGTTGATAATTAGGACGATTTTGTATATAAGAATACATATGCTCAGGTTTGATTAATATTAATTCTCTAAAGTAATCAACAAAGTCAGTAGTGTCCACTTTTTTGTAGCTCTCAACGAAATTTATAATTTTTTGACTCTTTCTTATAATTAGTGAATTTAAATTCATCACAAAATTGCGATACCACGATTCAGTTCTGTAGTCTTTGAAATTATTTGTAGTTATTTTATTAATAAGAATTTTGTTGCTTGTTCCTAGTTTCGCTTTTACAAACGTTCCTAAATCAGTTTTATGTGTTTTCGCATAGAGAGTTATTTCATCAAAATGGTTTTCATGAAAATAATATTCTTTAATTAGACATTTTATAACGGTCGCACTACTGTAGCCAAAGGTTTTTCTGATATTTGGTTTATAGAACTCAGCTCTTTTCAACAATGATTTACTAATAATGGCATCTAAATATTTGCAAATCATCAATTTAACATAGGCATCAATAAACTCCTTTGGATATTTGGGTATTTCTAAGGCCATCATTTGGAATTGTCCTCCTCAAGTTGTTTAAGTTGCTCTTGAAGTTTAGCAATTTTGCCTTTTATCTCCTCTATTTCATCTTTGTTTTCTAAAAAAGCTCGGTTAAATAATTCTTTTAGTTGATTAGCAATAATGGGCTCACCGATAGATTCAATAATTTTTTGAGCCGTTTTCTTTTGTAAATTATCACTAAGTTCCTTAAATAAGCTTTCAGGTCGAATCCCCTTTGAATCAGAATTGATTTTAAAATTTAGGTATTCGAAAGTATCTTCAATGCTCTTATATGCATATTCTCCCATTAGCCTATTTAGGAAAAAAGAGTTTTTGTAAAGAGTATAGATATTCTGGCCGAATGTCTTATTGAACTTATTATTTTCATATTCTGTATTCTCTCTAGATAGGTAGATAATATTTTCTTTATAGATATCTGATAGAAAGATTGGTGAATGAGTTGTAATTATTATTTGTATATGTTTGTTATCAAATATTTTTTCAATGATAGGTAAAGCAGTTCTGACCCACTTTCGTTGCCATTCGGGGTGCATCCCTAGATCAACTTCGTCCAAAAGTATTAGAAAATTCTCTTGGTCAATCCCTCGAGGAGTATTTCTTTGTAATGCCAATTTTGCTGAATATAAATTTGCAAAAGATCTTAATAATCCTAATTCTCCCGAACTTAATCCAATCCATCTAAATTGTAAAGATTCTTCTAGTTCTGGTATAGAAATCTCTGAAATAGTGCTTACAATTTCGGATAAAATTTTAAAATTTGTATTGATTTCATGCAACTTGTATAATAACTCCTCAATATCTTTGAGTCGTTCGATCTCACTACTAGGTATTCCAATATCTTTTAACTTGGTCCATACCCTATCTGGGATTAATTTATGTTTAACAAAGTAACCATGTTCAGTTAATTCAAAATAGGATGTGTAGCTTATCGCTTTAGCAACTCGAAAACAAGGCGCTTTGATTTTTTGCCAAACCTGATCCCATTTTTTTAGTGATTGTGTGCTAGGAGTTAATTGTTCAAAAAGACCAATGTGTAGTTCTTTAAAAGATACATTTATCTGTCTAATCTGCTTTTTTAATTCATCGATCTCATTTCTTGAGAAATTGATATTGTATTGAAACTTTTTCTCCAACTCTTTTAAGATTGTACTGATTTCTTCGTGATATTTATTATCCCTTCCTACCATTGTTTTATCTACATAATTAAAATAGAGGTTGATAATATATAAAGTATGCCATATTTCTACCCAATCATCAATATTTGTCTCCTCAAGTTGGATGTTAGATACATCTTGTCGTAAACCTCCGATACTATACTCAAATGGAAGAAAGCGATCGGAATCAACTCCAATGGATTTGTATTGCAACATAATGTTTTCATTATTCCTAAAAGATAGATGAAGGTCCAATAGGTTTTCATAATTGATTAGTGAGTCATCGTTTTCGGTATACTCTTTATCAATGATGTAATTTATCAATGTTGAAAAATAGTCAACTATTCTATGATTAATAGAGTCTTTGTCATTTCTATTGGTTAATTTTTCAACCCTATCCAAATATAATAGTTGCTTACTTCGATAGGGTAATTTGTCTCCTTCGAAATCTACACTCACTCCTTTTAGAGTGTAATCTACAAATTCAATAATTTTATGTTTAAATTTTTCAACAAATTTGATTTGGTTTATTGTTTCTTGTAGTATGACAATTTTTTGATTCTTATCAAATCCAACAATATTTTTAAAGTTTGAAGCGTCAATTGCACCTGAGCGAATGTAGATATCGCCATTTGGAAATTCTTTTGCATTTGAAAATTTAATAATATAAGGATGTGTAGAGCAGTGTGGAATTGAAATTGATTCTTGTGTTAAATCAGGATATGTCCAAAATTTGTCATTTTGCTTGAAAATAAGGTAAACTTGGCTTTTTCCTTTTCCTCCCCTAAGTATTTGGTTAATAATAGTTGTTTTCCCTGACCCATTTTCACCAACTATGACAGATAGATTTTTTATATCTCCGACATATGGTATTTGAAATACATCATTATGAATAATGTCAAAGCAATATTGTCCCTGACTATTTCTTTTATGAAGTCCATTTTCATGAATTTTTTTTACTTTAAAATCTGGTAAAAAATTTATTATTTTAAAAATTGGTTCTGTTGATATTCCATAAGTTTGCTCAATCAAAGCAACTAAGTTTATTTTGTTTTCATCGACCATTTGTTTCACTTCTTTCAAAATTTTATATTTTGATTACTATATTAGATTTTTTTGATTAGTAAATCAATAGTAAGAATGAACATTTTGACTGTTTATCGAACGAGTGAAATTAATATTATAAGAGATTGCTTAAATTGTCTTATTAAAAAGAATGGTTGATCCACAAAGATTTAAGTTCACTGTGATAAATTTTCCAAGATAATCTTGTTATGATGTGGCTATCACTAATAAAGGAGTAAGCCATGTTAAATAAAGTGAAAGCTCGATTTCTGATTGGAGTAGGAGGTTTAATCGCAGTCAGTTTTATGGTCATGATTGGCTACACGATTGGCTCACAATCCGTTTCAAAACAAACTGAGAACCAAATACGAGCAGAAGCCAATAAACTTGTGTCAAAGAAAAAGCAGGAGGAAAGAGCGACAGTCCTATCAGATGAGCTTGTCAAAGAATTTCTCACTCAATATTTCACCAAGGTTCAGATGGGCGAAAATAACACTCGTATCAAACCCTATATGACGGACTCAGCATTTTCAGAAGAGGAAGCAAGTCAGAATAAAGCGATTAATCAAGTTTATAAAGATTATATGCTTGACTACCGATTTGAATCAGCGAGTATCTATGTCAATACAGAAAGCAATGTTGCACTTGCGGAAGTTACCTATCAAGTGACCTATGTTTCTGATTTGAGTGAGCAACAACAGCGAACCACTCAGACAGAAATCAAGACGGTTATGTTATCCTACTCCAAAGTTTCCGACAAGCTCCTGGTTAATCAGTTGACCATTTGGAATGGGAAACTGGAGGACATGAAAGAAGCTACAAATGGTGCTAATTCCAGCATACCAACGATCCAAGGAACTACAACAAGTGAGAACAACTAGCAGGAGGCAGTCTTCTGCTTTTTTTGATAGGGAGACAAGATGACACGAATTAAAGCAGTAAAACAAAAGGCCATTTTAGATGTGGCTGAAAGTCTGGGTTATTCCTTCAGACGTTTATCAGGACACATTTATGAACACCCAGACCATGATTCCTTTCGGATTTTTGCCGATACTAATACTTTCAAATGGTTTTCAAGAGATATACAAGGGGATGTAATTGACTTTGTTCAGTTGGTGGCTGGAGTGTCTTTCAAAGAAGCCTTGTCTTACCTTGAAACTGGAGGCTTTGAACAAGCTAAGATGATAGAAGAAACTTATCAACCGTTTCAATATTATTTGCATGAAGAACCGTTTCAGCAAGCGCGTATTTACTTAAAAGACATCCGTGGCCTAAGTGATCAGACTATCAATACCTTTGGTAGACAAGGATTGCTTGCTCAAGCTACTTATCAATCGGAGCCCGTATTAGTGTTAAAAAGCTATGACCACAACGGGACCTTACAGGCCGCAAGCCTTCAAGGTCTCGTCAAAAATGAAGAAAAACACGATCGAGGTTATCTCAAAAAAATCATGAAAGGATCTCATGGCTATGTCGGTATTAGTTTCGATATTGGGAATCCTAAGCGACTCATTTTTTGTGAATCAGTTATAGATATGATGAGTTATTATCAGCTTCATAACAAGCAGCTATCAGATGTTCGCCTGGTGTCAATGGAAGGCTTAAAACTTTCAGTGATTGCTTATCAGACTTTGCGTCTAGCAGCAGAGGAACAAGGGAAATTGGCATTTCTAGATACAGTAAAACCAAGCAGACTTAGCCATTATCTTCAGGCAATACAAGAGACGACAACCTTTTTTCGAACTCATTCAAATGTCATAACATTGGCTGTTGATAACGATGAAGCAGGAAGAGAATTTTGTCAGAAACTGTCAGATAAAGGATTTCCGATTTCTCAAGATTTACCACCATTGCAGGGCCTTGAAACAAAGTCAGATTGGAATGATACTGTGAAACGACAAAAGGAATTATCTTTAAGAGATCTTATCCAGTCAGCCCAAACAAAAGTCATTAGAAATCATCCTCCACCTAAACGAGAGCACGCTTTGGAATTGTGATAACAAAATCAAGTCCGCTATCATAATCTAGAATGTGACAAGGAGGACACCCTATGAGTGTGATTGAACGTCTGGCTGAAAAAGTAGCTAGACAAGAAGAAAAGGTCTCACGTGAGACGGAGAAATTGGAACACTATCGTGACCAACTACAAACAGCTATGTACAGTACCTTTATCAAACGGCAACAATCAAGTCAGTTGTCATTTCATGAAGCACTAGAGCAAGCCTTTGGTAAAGAAACCACACTACACCCAGATTACAGAAATGAGGATATAGAATGAGTAAAACATGGAATTTTGATCAGCCACTTGATGATGTGAAACCAACATCATCCCATGAAGAACGAGCAAAAATTGCAGCACTCTTCCATAAACAGGAAGAAAAACCAATTGAAGAAGTAGACTATGTGGCTGCTTTTGAACAGCAACAAAAGGAATCAAAATCTAAAGATGCACAAACGCTCGCATCAACCGTTAAACAAAGTCAGCCGAAGAAGGTAAATATTACAAGTGACTATAAACAACACTTGGCTGATACCATTGCACAAAACAACAAGGATATTTCTGCCTGTCAGAAGCAAATTGAAGAACTTCATCAATTGATTGATGAAAAGAAAATCCAAAATAAAAAGTTACAGGCTATTTCAGTAGCCATTGATGATTTATAAGTCAGGTAGTCCTCTGCGGGCTACCTTTTTACGATTTAAGGAGAAGAAAATGAAATTCTTTCAAAAGAAAAAACAGAACCAGGATCAATTTAAACGACTGATTCATCGACTATCAGAGATGTCAGATAGTGAGCTAACCAAAGTAGAGCAACTCCTAGATGTGGTCTTTGATTCTAGTTTCAAGTCTAGTGAGAGAGTAGAAATATCTAGGGACATTATAACCGATGAGGAAGAAAGTCTTGATAAGTCAATTCAAGAAGCGAAAAATAAACTGAATACTGAGCAGTTGGAAAAAAACATTGAGAGATTTAGACAAGGTAGGCGAGAGAGCAATAATAACAAATAACAGACCAATTATTTTGGCCTGTTTTTTGAAATATGTGCCATCGTTGAATCAAACGAAGTAAAAATATTTCTTGCTTAGTAGGAGGTGTTGTGGTATAATTTAGTTAGATTAGAAGTCATCGAAGGTACAGCAATGTATAACTAGGTGGCCTTTTTTCATATTGCGGAGAGATATTTTATGCCTAATAATGTATTTGAATTAATAAATTTTAAGGACTATTTTCCGTTAGATTTAGATATTACTGATAAAACTAGGTTGGTTTATAGACCAGTATTAGCACCAACTCAATTAAAATGTTCTCTTGAGCCGGCTTTAACTGAAGAACAGTTATATGTCCATATGAAAGAAAACTCTAACTGGTCTTTCAAATACAATGGGAATGATGATTTTTATAAACAGGATTGTATTGACTTTTTAAGAGATATAGACTTCCAATCATTCTCTCAATATGGGAAGTTGGTGGACAGAAAATACATAGAAGCAAAAAGAGTTTACTTATTTGATAGCTACTTTAGAAATTTTCTTCAAGAGATATTGGAGCGTATCGAAGTTTTTTTGAAGAAGAGTACAGCTGATGCTCTGACGATTGGATACAATAAACCTTCTTATATTTTTGAAGATGATGCTCTCTATTATTCAGAACAATCTAAATACCGAAAAGAAAATCCTAAGAGGCTGGATATTGTTTTGAAAACAAAATATCATTTGTCACGATTGATTTTGGAAAAACAAGATGATGCCACAATCAAGAATCAGATTAACCAATATGGGGTCGTGTTACCTTGGACCGTTTTTCGTTTAATGACATTTGGAAATATAGCGTCCTTCCTCGTTGCCCTACAACCAGAATATCGAAATAAGGTTGCTGCCTATATTAGTCTTCCCTTGGACAAGGATGATAACATTCCAGCTAAAATCTTATTGTCTTGGTGTAACGCTCTTCGTTATCTTAGGAATATTTGCTCACACAATGGCAGATTATATGGTCGCTTACACCATACACTGCCAGCTTTTCATCATTCTGACAGAGAGTTGCTAGTGACAGACTCAGAGAATGATAGCAAGACACTATTTATCTATTTTATAGCAATGAGACATCTCATCTTGTCAATGTCCATAGAAACTAAGAATTTTTGGAATAAAAAATTACAAAAGCTTCTGGAAGAAAGTAATCAAGAACAAGTGGATTTGAGACACTATGGTTTTCCAAAAAATTGGATGGATTTATTGGCAATAAAGATATGATAAGTGCTTAGATGGACACGGACTAAAAAATAGATTAGAACGGAGGTAAAGTATTGAATCTTATTTCAATCAAAGAATTTGTCGAATTGACTATCAATAATAATCCAGACATCAATCCCAAAGAGCTTGAAGAAACCTTGCGTGCAGTACTTGAAGAAAAAGAAGGAGGGGCAAGGTGTATGAATTGTGGATCTCCTATTTGGGTAGCAGGGAGTGCACTGGTAGGGAGCTACATGTGCTTCACGTGTCTAACAGGTGAAGCCGATGGTAGTGATGATTTTGAAGTTTTAGGTTAAGCTATTTCATTTCAGAAATTTTTCGAGAGCCAAATGGCTCTTTTTCTTTTCCTGTGATAATTTTTTCAGCTCTCTCTTGTTACACTCTATCTAGTTTTAGAAAATCAACCCTTGACTTTTTCTTGGGGGTTTGGGGGCGAAGCCACCATGTTTTCTTATCGTCGGCTGACCAACCTGTAAGGTTTGGGTTCAGCTGGCGATTAGATTTTAGGTTATTGTGGACACAATAACTGAGCTCGCAAAAGCCGAAAAGCGAAGCGTTGAGGCTTTTAGGAAGCACCCGTATCCCATACGGTATCGGGGCTGACCCGATAGAGGCAAGTAGAGAAGGAGTATAACGAGATGACAGACCACTATCGTATTATCCGTAAGGAAATCAATCTGACACCAGGAGAACTTGAGCAGATTCAGGAGCTGATGAAGCAGGAACACGCAGAGCAATTCTCTCCCTTTGTCCGTCAAAAGCTGATGGACTTGGTTGAGAGGAAGCAGGCAGTAACGGATTGGTTTGCCCTCTGGCAGTCCCAGAAGATTGAACAAATCAGTCGAGACATTTTACAAGTGACTATCATGGCTGAACAGACCCATCAGGTTACAGCAGAGCACTTGCGAATTATCCTAACCTGTGTGCAGGAGCTGATGGCAGAAGTGGAGAAGGCTATCCCACTTAGCCCAGATTTTCGTGACAAGTACATGGGAGGTTAGATATGGAAAATCGTTACCGTACCAACCTCAAAAAAGTCTTTCTGACAGACCAGGAGTTGGAAACCCTGAACAACCGTATCGGTCAGAGTGGCTGTAAAAATTTCTCTGCTTATGCTAGAAAAGTTCTGCTCAATCCCAACATGACCTTTCTGACCATTGACACCAGTAACTATGACGACTTGGTATTTGAGTTGAGACGAATCGGAAACAACCTCAATCAAATCGCACGGACCGTCAACCAGACTCACATCTTAACACCAAGCGACCGTGGATTTTTGGTGCAAGGCATTGGCCAACTCATAAAGGAAGTGGAGAAGGACTTTAACATAAAGTGTCAGCAGCTGAAGGAGTTTTATGGTCGTCACTAAACACTTTGCGGTGCATAGCACCAAGTATCGTAAGAGCCTCATCAAGTATATTCTCAATCCAGAAAAGACGAAGAAGCTGAAACTGGTCTCTGATTTTGGCATGAGCAATTACTTGGACTTTCCCAGCTATGAGGAATTGGTGGAGATGTATCAGGCAAACTTGACCAACAATGATCGGCTCTATGATTCCAGAAATGACCGCCAGCAACTCAAGCAGACCAAAATCCATGCACACCACTTGATTCAATCATTTTCTCCTGAAGACAAGCTGACACCAGAGGAAATCAATCGCATTGGTTACGAGACTATCAAGGAGTTGACAGGGGGCAACTTTCGTTTCATCGTCACGACTCACACAGACAAGAATCATATCCATAATCATATCCTGATAAACTCTGTTGACCTAAACTCTGACAAGAAGCTCAGATGGGACTATGCCCAGGAGAGAAATCTTCGCATGATTTCTGACCGCTTGGCGAAGGAGTCAGGGGCAAAGATTATTCCGCCCAATCGCTATTCGCATGAGAAGTTTGAAACTTATCGCAAGACCAATCACAAGTTTGAACTCAAGCAGCGTCTCTATTTTCTCATGGAGAACAGCAAGAACTTTGAGGACTTTGTGGTCAAGGCTTCCGCTCTCAACGTGGAGATGGATTTCTCTCGCAAGTACGCCAGATTTTTCATGACCGACCGAGACATGAAGCAGGTCATTCGCGGCCATCAGCTGTATAAGCGCCAGCCCTACACCGAGGATTATTTCAGAGAGCATTTTGCGACACGAGCTATTGAGCAGCGACTGGATTTTCTCTTGCCCAGAGTACGAAACCTCTCTCATCTTTTGGAAATAGCAGAGCAGTTAAACCTGAAAATCTCCCCGAAGAAAAAGCATGTTACCTTTACCTTGAAAGAGGACGACCGAACAATTTCCATTGAGAACAAAAAGGTCAGCACAAAACACCTCTACGATGTCCAGTTTTTTGAGGACTATTTTGATAAAAGAGACATCACACCAGAACATGACTTGGCTAACCTGGTCTCAGACTTTGAAGCCTACCAAGAAGAGCGGGACAAGGACAAGCTCCCAATTGAGGAACTCTTGGCGGCCTATAAGGATTTCAAAGAAAAACGAGACCAGGTCCAGGAGTTTGAAGTTGCATTAGCGGAGCACCAGATTGACAAGTTAGTTAAAGACGGTCTCTTTGTCAGAATCAATTATGGTATCAAAAAAGACGGCTTGGTCTTTATACCAAACCGCAAATTGGATATTCATGAGAGTGATCAGGACAAGACCTACCATGTCTTTATCCGAGAGACCGCCCAGTTTTTCATTTACAATAAAGAGAACTCTGACCTCAACCGCTACATGCGAGGACGGGAGTTAATCCGCCAACTCACTCACGACAGCAAGCATATCCCTAAACGCAGACGCCCGACTATGGCCAGTCTCAAAGAGAAAATAGCAGAGCTTAATCTTCTTATTGAATTAGACATCAACAACAAATCTTACCAGGAAGTCAAAGATGAGTTAATCAAGGACATCGCCCAGCTGGATTTGACCATTACGGAGTTGCAGGATAAGGTCGCTCATCTCAACAAAGTAGCAGAAGTCCTGCTCAATCTTAATAACTCTGACCCAGAAAACAGACGGCTAGCCAGGTATGATTATGCCAAGATGAATCTGACTGCGGCTGTAAAAATAGAAGGGGTTGAGAAAGAAATTGAAACTTCTCAAAATGAACTCAGTAAATCCATAGATGAGTATGAATATCTAGTGAGAAGGTTGGAAAAGTTTGTTAAAATCTTAAATTGTGTAAAGTCAATCGATGCTAATATAGAGTATTACTCTAGAAAAATTATGAAAACATAGAAAAATTCAAATAAAATGTGTAATAATTATTCTGAAGAAATTCTGAAATACAGTTGGTATAATATAGTCGAAAAATATAGAGGTTATAATCATGAAAAAAAGAAATTTAGTATTAAACATTTTTTTGTCGTCAATTATTCTTTCATTTAATAATTTACCAATGCAAGTGAAAGCTAATGAAAATGCAGACGTTAGGTATAATATTCTACTAAAAAATCCTGAGTCGGTTGATGATATTGAAATGAATTTTGAAAAACAAGGAATCAAGGTTACAGATAAAATTCCTGAAATAAACTTTTTAACTGTATCTACTAATAAAAGTATTGATGAAATTAGAGAACTAAACGATTCGTATATTGAAGAAATTGTGGCTAATAATACGTTAACTGTAAAACCTAATATAACCTATTTATATGGTGAAAATGTTTATACAAATAATAGCTTTGATTTCTGGTCAAATCAGTGGGATATGCAAAAAAGTATCAGTACGGGGACCAAATTTAGACATAAATCAACTGGCAAGGCAACAATTGGAGTCATAGACTCAGGTATTACATATGATAATCCACAAATTTATTCAAATATTATTTCAGTAAAAAACTTTACAGCAGATTTAGATACGGGTGTAGTTGATGAGCAAAATATCATCGATAAAACAGGACATGCAACGTCAGTTGTTGGACAAATTTCATCAAATGGTGAATATAAAGGCATTGCTCCAGGAATGAAAATAAGGATGTATCGTGTATTTGATGAGGGAAACGCTCAAGATCAATGGATATTAAAAGCAATTATTCAAGCAGCAAAAGATGATGTTGATGTCATTAATTTAAGTTTAGGAGAGTATCTGTTAGAAAACTCAACTGATGAAGATGACAATACTGCCTTAGTTAACATTTATCAAAGAGCAATCAATTATGCTTATAATCAAGGTTCGGTTGTTGTTGCCTCTGTTGGAGATGAGGGGATTGATTTAGATAATCAAGCTGAATTGAAAGATTATCTAGGAAGTCTAAATGGCAAAGACTATAATCAGGTAGACGGTTTTGTGAGAGATATCCCAGCGGAATTAGATAACATTGTTACAGTTGGTTCCGTAGATGATGATGATTATATTTCCAGTTTTTCAAATAGGGGTAGCAGTGTAGATATTTATGCTACTGGAGGTGGAACTAAGGCATTAGCAGAAGTTGGTTATGAAAACTGGGTTAGTAAAAAGTTATATGAGAAAGATTGGGTAATTGTTCCTACATTAGAAGGGAAATTCACTTATGCTTATGGGACCTCTATTGCTACTCCTAAAGTATCTGCGGCATTAGGACTGATTATTGAAAAGTATAACTTAAAAGATCAACCAGATGAAGCAATTAAAATTCTATATGATAATAGCTGGTTAAGTAAAGATGACAATAATCAAGAAATTAGATCGCTGAATATTACGAATTTTGTGCAATAATAGTGTAAAATAGAAATATAATATTTTGAGGTATCAGGATGTATAAGATATTAGCTGTAGATGATGATTTTGAAATTTTGAAACTGATGAGAACTATTTTAGAGATGAGAAATTATGAGGTAACAACCTACCAAGAGGTTAAAGTTCCTCTTTCTATTAATGATTTTAAAGGTTTTGATTTAATACTTCTTGATGTCATGATGCCTAATATTGACGGACTACAGATTTGTAAAAAAATTCGTGATGAAGTAGATACACCAATTGTCTTCGTAAGCGCTAGAGATAGTGAAAATGATATTGTATCAGGTTTAAATTTAGGCGGAGATGATTATATTACTAAACCGTTTAGTGTCCATCAATTAGTAGCAAAGGTCGCTGCTCATCTAAAGAGAGAGGAGAGGCACAAGACTTCTAAAGAGAAAGAAAGCGTTGTTAGAGAATTGCTCCCCATCACTTTCTATCTTCAGGAAAAACAAGTTTGTATTAATGGAGACATTATACCTCTTACTCGAAGAGAGTATGATATTTTAGAATTGTTATCACGTAAAACCAATAAAGTTTACACAAGGGAAGATATTTATGAGCAAGTATATGATGACGAGGCTGATGCATTGTTTAGGTCTATTTCTGAATATATATATCAAATAAGAGGGAAATTTTCGCCATATGGAATTAATCCGATTCGTACAATAAGAGGCATGGGATACAAGTGGTATGACTAAAAAGAACTATTCGATAAAGCAGAGAAGTTGGAAAGTTGTTTTTGAAGTTATTATTTTGACAATTTGTAATGTAGTAGTGATTTTATTTTTATCAGCTGTGCTTTCCGAGTTAGGTCTTGTGACATATGGAACGACAGGAATGGACTTCCCTATACAGAAAGAGATGACGGCTGAGGAACTTAGTGAGGTTATGAAGCCTTATAGATATGACTTTGCTATTTTTAGTAGAATGTCAGAAGAGGTCAGTCAAGGTCATTTCGTCAATAATGAATTGCATTACTATAAATCAGTGATAGAAAAGCAGAAAAATCTCAAAGTAGATTTGATACATTATGAACAGTTTCAAACTGACGATTATTTTTTAGTTGTCAGATATAGTGAAGTCCCAGAATTTTCAAATCAATATTTTAGAAAAATTCCCTATAATTACCTGACTATAACTTTATTTCTCTTACTTTTGGCTCTGTCAATTATTATTTGTTTAACGAGATACATAAAAGAGATTTCTGCAAATTTTAGATCTATTCAGAATACGTCTGTCCAGATGGGAAGTAGAGCTTTCCCGCTCAATGATAGATATTCTCAAATTGATGAGTTTGATGCTGTTTTAAAGACTCTTCATAGAAAGGGCAATGATTTAGCGACACTTATTGAAAAAGAAAAATCGGAGAAGAAAGATTTTTCTTTCCAAGTTGGTGCTCTAGCTCATGATATCAAAACGCCACTAACTGTATTAAAGGGAAATCTCGAGTTACTTGAAATGACTAATTTGACAGAGCAACAAGAAGATTTTATCTCTTCGATGAACCATAGCATTAATACTTTTGAAAAGTATTTTAATGAGATGTTAAGCTATTCGAGACTTTTAATTGAAGATGGAGAATCTCATAAAAATATTTTTTTATCAGAATTTTTAGATGATTTATTGGCCGAAGCTGAGGATATTATGGTTACCAAAAAGGTGACGTTCGAACTTACTAATTCGACATCAGCTAAGAATTTTTATGGGAATCAACTTAATTTGAATAGAGCATTAATTAATATTTTGGCAAATGCAGCACGTTACGCTAACGCTGAAAAAAAGGTTATATTATCAGTAAAAGATACAGCAGATTTTCTTATTTTTGAAGTTTGGAATAGCGGTTCAGCATTCACACCAGAGGCTCTTAGTAACGCTAATAAATTATTTTACACTGAAAATTTTGGTCGAAGTAGTAGTCATTATGGAATTGGATTATCATTTGCCCAGAAAGTTGCCCAAAAACATGAAGGAAGATTAGTTTTGACAAATCCTGAAACTGGAGGAGCAAAAGTGGAATTGTATATTAAGAACAAACTCTTATGAAGTAAAAATTGAATTTTATTATATCATAGGAATAAAGGATAGCATTCAAGGAGTCAATGTCATTAAGTTAACCTCATCCTTCATCAAACAACCTATTCCTACACTCGTATATTAGTGCATATTCTGGGATAGGTTGTGCTTTTTATCGCATTTTGGCCGCACAAAAGGAAAGTTTTTTCCCCCATTTTTCATTAATTATGGAACTCTATAAGTGAAACTTACTGGACTTTGGCTTTTTATCATTCTTGGAAATGTTCGATTGGGTCGAACAATGGATAAATGCTTGGCTATGTAGGTGTTCAATTTGGAGGAAGCAAGTATACCTCTGAGAAATTTTTGACAGGCATAAACAGCGTCTGAAAAGTTGATTTTATAAGCTTTTTTCGCCTTTGATTGTTTAATGGTAACATGTGAGATGAGCCATTTACAAAAGTTAACATTGATAAAACGTGCATAGATTTCTTGGAGAATCCCTTCCTTCTTTTTGGCATGAAAATGAGTCAACCCCACACTGTATTTAAGGTCACGAAAACTGGTCTCTATGCTCCAGCTGCTGGCATAGAGGTCTTTTAATTTTTCCACGGGATTATCTGTATTTGTAACTAAGGTTTCATAGCAACCAGGTTGGATTTCCAGTCGTACCATACGAAATGTTAGCTCATAAAAGCTGATGGGTTCCGCTTTTCGACTAGAGCTCGGTAAGAAATCAAAAGGGTAGTGATGCGTTAAATAGTGATATTGGTTGGGAAAGTCTCGATAGTTTTGCTTCATCTCCTGGGTTTGTTTCCGACAGAGTTTGAGGTTGAAATGTTCATCAAAACAAGGCGTGTCAGGCAGGTTCAAACCTGATTTGATGGAGGCATTTCCATCCCGAATTCGGATGACATACAACCAATTTTTCTCTTGGCAATGGACCATGACATTGTAAGATTCATAGCCTCTATCCACGATGACAAGTGCTCGTGCGAAAGGGAGAATTCTCCATCATGTCAATGATTCATCATTATCGACCTTGTCTTGAATCCGCAGGTCACGATAAACAGCGTTTTCTAAATCGTAAAGTGCATTGATATGAGTCAAATTGTAAGGCGTACGATTTGCCCCCGTTTGGATACAGGTCGTCTTATCAAAGCGATTTCTAGGCAAAATGACATCACTGCCATCCACAGCTAAGATTGGCATAGGGTTAACAGTGGGGATTTTAGCAGTAAAATCTCTAAAATGCCTTTCAAATGCTTGGAATTTAATCTGATAACGTCGTTGAACGAAAGCAGACTGAGAGACGGCAAGTCCAGATCCAGCAGTTCTTTAGCTAAACTCTTGCCACCCAAGGCAAGGAGAGATTTCAACATCGTTTTCATGGTCAATGGGCTGTTTCGACTGAAATCTTTTGCTGGTTGACGGACAAACTGGTTGGCATCTGAAACGATGTCATCAATACTATTAAGCAAATGACTTTTAATTTGGTCAAACATGATTTTCTCCTTTTATTTTTAGTCTAACATAGAAAAAAATCCCCTGCCACTCAAAATTTGGAGTAGTAGGGGATTTAACTTAATGACATTGTTCAAGGAGTGACTATCTTTTTTTATATGATTTTGAGATAGTTGCTCTAACTGAAAACGCCTTAGGAGATTTCTTCCTATAAGAAAAATGACTCGTTTTCATAAAAGTTTTGACTCTGAACAAAATCTGAACAAGAAGTAATATGATGTTTGTATAAAGTAAGGAGGAAACTATTTATGCAAGTAAAAATCAATAATCTATCCAAAAATTATGGAGATAGACATGTACTAAAGGGTGTTAATTTCACAATTAAAGCTGGCAGTATCTGTGGCTTATTAGGTGTGAATGGAGCAGGAAAATCAACACTAATGAAAATTATGTTTGGTTTAGAGAAGGAAACAAGTGGAGAGATCTTTTTTGATAATCGTAAACGTCAAGTAAATGAATATAATGATAGAATAGGAGCTTTAATAGAAACACCTGCTATCTATATGAATCTTTCAGCATTTGATAATTTAAAAACCAAAGCATTGCTGTATGATATTACAGATGATCGAATTAAAGAAGTTTTAAAAAAGATTGGGCTAGAAAATACTGGAAGAAAGAAAGCAGGTAAGTTTTCTTTAGGAATGAAGCAACGCTTGGGCTTAGGAATGGCTATTTTGACGAACCCGAGTTTACTTATTCTTGATGAACCAACAAATGGGTTAGATCCAGATGGAATTAAGGAACTATTAGATTTATTGAAGGATTTGCAGAGGAATGGGATGACAATTCTTATCTCAAGTCATCAATTGCATGAAATCAGTAAGGTGGCTGATAATATTGTAATCTTAAATGAGGGCTATATTTGCTATAACGAATTAAATAATCACGATGATAACTTAGAAAAGATTTTCTTTAACATTGTCCATGGAGGTTTGAAATGAAAAATATTATCCGATCAGAGTTTTTGAAAATAAATAATAATAGTTATAGGAAACTATTGGTAGCCCTCCCCTTGTTAGCAGCATTGATTGCTTTCTTATTAGTTGGACCACAGATTTTAGAAAGTTTTACAATTTATTGGTGGGAGGCACTATTTCTCTTTGCTTTAGTGGGGTTACTTTTTCTTAAGGATTTTAAAAGCGAAGAGAAGGCAGGTCAATTTCAAAATGTTACTTTAGGAAAATTAGGATATAAAATTCGGGTATCTAAAATGATTTTAGTAGCAGTTCAAGTCTTTTTTTCAAGTGCATTCTTGATGCTTATCATAAAAGTAATGGAAAGCTATTTATATCCGAATTATATGGAGGTTAATACTTTACATGATTCAATAACATTATTGTTTATGCTATTAAGTGTGGTTTGGAATATAGCTTTTCTGTATTATTTATCAGATAAGTTAAACCCTTACCTGCTTGTAGTTGGGAACACTTTTATTTGCCTTTTGATTGCACCATTGATTGCACAGACAAAGTTCTGGTTTATTTTTCCTTATACCTATCATTACAAGGTGGCACAGACTATACTACATTTACGACCGTCTGGTGACTTAGAACAAAGTTTTGGAAATCTAAATCATTCCATAGTTTTATTGTGTGTACTCTTGTCAGCAATGTTAACGCTTATTATTTGTATGTTAATGTATCGAAAGAAGGAATGAATATGAAAATAATTCAAAGTGAGTGGCTGAAAATTAAAATGTCATATCCAAGCTATCTTATATTAGGTTTTTCGCTAATTGAAATAATCACGATTTTGCCATATTTAATATTTGTGAAAAGTAGTAAAGCTTTAGAAGCTGCTATCTTCTTTCCAATGCTAGCTATTGCAGTAATCATTAGCTTAGTAGCTATTTTGATTTGTGAACAAGAAGAGCAGGCTAATCACTTTCAAATATTGATTAGTGAACGGGAAGGAGCTAAGTTATGGGCGGCTAAGATCATAATTTTAGATTTAATGCTTTTACTACCAACAATTGGGGTATGGAGCTTATTATACTTAGTTTTCAAGCAAGATTCATATTTAACAGTTGGATTAATCTATTGGTTATTAAGTGCTTTCCTAAATCATTTTCACTTATTGTTAGCCTTTCTTTTAGGAAATAGTGGGAATTTGATTGTAGCGTTTATTGAGTGTTTACTTATTATCTTTGCAACAAATAAGGTATTTTTAGAGATGCACTGGTTACCAATAGCACTACCAATTAATATGATTTTAGAACCTGTAGATGGGTATTTAGTAAACCTATCTATCTTTATCAGTTGGATAGTTTTGCTATTTTTAGCTCAAATATATTTACTAAAATACTCAAAAATTAAAATATTGAAGTAATTAATCATTTTATGGCAAATTTCAATTCCGAGTTAGCCACCTATAAGAAATTCTCTCGGTGACTTGTAGCCCAAACATTTTTTGGGATAG
>NZ_JBIMJM010000038.1:0-17641 GCF_043674115.1 Streptococcus sp. A34
TATCCCAAAAAATGTTTGGGCTACAAGTCACCGAGAGAATTTCTTATAGGTGGCTAACTCGGAATTGAAATTTGCCAAAAGCCGAACAATGGCAGTAAATAGGGAAAATCCGTATGTTTTCTATGGTATAATCAAGCTAGAAAACGCAAAAAGGAGTTATAGAATGGTTTCAACAGCGACGACATTGGGTGGATTTTCTTTTGACAATTGTTTGATGAATGCGGCAGGTGTCTGGTGCATGACCAAGGAAGAGTTGGATGGTGTGAAAAACTCAGCAGCAGGAACCTTTGTCACCAAGACCGCTACACTGGAATACCGGGCGGGGAATCCAGAGCCGCGCTACAAAAATGTACCGCTGGGGTCTATTAATTCCATGGGCTTGCCCAATCAAGGCCTGGATTATTATTTGGATTATCTTTTGGAGTTACAGGAAGAAGAACCAGAACGCACCTTTGTTCTTTCATTAGTAGGCATGTCGCCAGATGAGACCCACACCATTCTCAAAAAAGTGCAGGATAGCGCCTTTCAAGGGTTAGTTGAACTCAATCTTTCTTGTCCGAATGTTCCGGGAAAACCGCAAATTGCCTATGATTTTGAAACGACAGAAACCATCTTGCGGGAAGTCTTTGCCTATTTCACCAAACCGCTGGGCATCAAGTTACCACCTTATTTTGATATTGTGCATTTTGACCAGGCTTCTGCGATTTTCAATCAATTTCCACTCAAGTTTGTCAACTGTGTGAATTCGATTGGCAACGGTCTTTATATAGAAGATGAGAGCGTGATTATCAAGCCTAAAAATGGATTTGGTGGTATCGGTGGCGAATACATCAAGCCGACTGCTTTGGCAAACGTCCATGCCTTTTACCAACGCCTTAAGCCAGAAATTCAAATCGTGGGAACGGGTGGTGTCTTGACAGGACGCGATGCCTTTGAACACATTCTCTGTGGTGCCAGCATGGTTCAAATCGGGACAACTCTGCAAAAAGAAGGGCTAGCAGCCTTTGACCGCATTACCCAAGAACTCCGAGACATTATGGCTGAAAAAGGCTATGAAACCATTGAAGATTTTCGTGGGAAATTGCACCATTTGGATGACTAAGCGAAAAAAGAAACAGTAAAAGAGTTTGGGGCTTCCAAACTCTTTTACTTACGGTTAAAATAATTAAACAAATCACCGATGGTTATTTGGTGCATATCCACTAGCTCCTGGCCATCAAGGGCGACACTTTCAATCACGAAGAAATCCTGTAGTTGCGGAACTTCCCGAGATTGGAGCATCAGAAATTCTTCTGGACTTTCATACTGCTTTTCTGATGGATGGGCAATTTGTGATTGATAATACCGAATGTATAACATAATAGGCCTCCGTTCGTGACTGCTGGGACTCATGCACCTCCAGTCGAGTTTTATCTATCTCTTATTATATCACTAATTAGCATTATCCAACACTTTTAACCGATGAAAAATCCTAATAGCATAACGGCGATGACTAGTAGTGGAGACGGGATGCGTTTGGATAGGAGGAGTAGGGTTGCCAGAATACAGATGAAGCACTCCCCTCCTGATGATAGGCCCTGCAACTGATTCAAAGCTGTCCAGCTGATGATGGCAGCGACCGCCCAGGAGATGCCCTTTAAGAATGAGGAAACATAATGTAACTGACGATAGACCTGCCAAAGGGGGGTTGCGAAATAGACAAGCAGGATTCCAGGAAGGAAAATGAGTCCTCCACCCAATAGGCCAGCTAGGAATTTTACCACTATTCCTCCTGTCACAGAGCGGGCAGCGACAAAGGAAGCAAAGCTGAAGAGTGGCCCAGGTACTGCCTGATCCAAGCTATAGCCCGCTAGAAAATCAGCCTGGCTGAGAAATCCTTCTTGTTTGACCAGGTCTTGAATCATTAGCGGAATCATGATTTGTCCACCGCCAATGATGGAATAGCCATAGCGATAAATAGATGCAAACAAGCGACTATCGCCACCAAAATAGTTTGCCATTGCAGAAAATAGAATAGCTAGGATGATAATGGTGGCTGGCAATTGCCATTTGACCTTGCTGGTTTTGGGGATACTTTGCAATTCTTGTCCGACTTGCCCCCAGACGGGCACCAAGCCTGCTAGACCTCCTGCAAGTAGAAGCAAGAGAATAGACCAGCTAGAAAGTGGAATAAGAAAAAAACTCAGAAGACAGAAAGAGATGTATAGGATGAGGTCTTTTTTGGACGTGACGACCTTCCTGGTCAGTTGAATGGCTGCGTAGAGAATGAAGGAGACCGCTACGGCAGGTAAGAAAATCAGTAGCTTGTTCCAAGCCTGGTTTTGAGCTACCCATTCCAGACCGATTCCTAAGCTGGTCATGATGACTAAGGCAGGAAGAATCCAGATGAGAAAGCTAGCCAAGGCAATCCATGGCCCGCCTACACGATAGCCGATGGCAGTAATGGTTTGTGTGCTGGAAGGTCCAGGCAAGAGCGAAAAAATTCCGATGAGTTCCGTCATCTCCTCCTGGCTGATATACTTCTTTTTGTCAATCAATTCCCTGCTAAAGACACCGTAGTGAGCTTCGGGCCCGCCGTAGGAGGCTAGTGAACAGAGAAAGACATCTTTTAAAAATTGTTTGTTTTGTATGTGTTGCTGCATAGTGTTCTCCAAATCTATTCTTATTTCAGTCTATCATAAATTGACAGATTAGCCAGGGAATCTAGGAGAAATATGTGTAAAATTCTTGTAAAAGTCTACAGGTATTGTCTGGATTTTTGAGGTAAAAAGGCGTATAATGAAAGGGATTATAGGAAAGAGAGAGGTTGCCTTCTATGTCTAGAACATCATTACAGGAACGTCGGAAACTTGCTAGAAAGGCACGAAACAAGCGCCAATTTATGTTTATCTGCCTTTTGGCTGCGGTCATCCTGTCCATTATTCTCGTGCATGACCATGTTTTGCCCTTGTTTGGTAAGGCGGATAGGACCAGCCAGCAATCATCTGGGATAGGTTCTTGGTTTTCAGGCAAGCAGGATGAGGTGCAGACCGCCCGTATCATGGCTCATGGGGACTTGCTTTACCATGATCTCCTCTATTGGAGTGCTCTCCAGGCGGATGGAACCTATGATTTTTCTGAGAATTTTACCTATGTGAAACCCTGGATTGAGCAGGCTGATTTGGCTATTGCGGACTTTGAGGGGACTATTTCTCCTGATTTTCCTTTGGCTGGCTATCCTTTGTTTAATGCGCCGGCCCAGGTGGCAAAGGATATTCGTGATGCAGGCTATGATGTGGTGGATTTGGCCCATAATCATATTCTGGATTCGCAGTTGTCGGGCCTCATTTCCACAGTGGAGACCTTTAAGGATGTCAATGTAGATGCAGTTGGTGTCTATGCGGAGGGCAATCGGGCGACAGCTCCCATTTATATTCGTGATGTCAATGGTATCAAGGTAGCAATTCTTGCCTATGCATATGGATTCAATGGGATGGAGGCATCATTGACCCAGGAAGAATACAATGCCTATCTGTCGGATTTTGACCGCAAGAAGATGAAGGCTGAGATTGAACTGGCTGAGAAAGAGGCGGACATTACTATCGTCATGCCTCAGACGGGTGTCGAATACCAGCTGGAGCCGACGGAGGAGCAGGTTAGTCTCTATCATGACATGATTAACTGGGGAGCAGACCTGGTGTTTGGCGGGCATCCCCATGTAGCGGAGCCTTCTGAGACGGTTGAAAAAGACGGTGAGAAGAAGTTAATCATCTACTCTATGGGGAATTTTATTTCTAACCAGCGGATTGAGACCATGGCGGGTGTTGCCAATGCCCAGTGGACCGAGCGTGGGGTGCTGATGGACGTGACGATAGAGAAGAAGGATGGCGTGACCCGCATCAAAACAGCTCAGGCCCATCCGACCTGGGTCAGCAAGGAACCTAAGGGACGTTTTTCACCGGAAGGCTACGAGCTCTATACCTATCAAACCCTGATTTTGGAAGATTTTGTCCAAGGTGGCAAGCATTATGGTCAATTGGATGCAGTAACCCAGGAGCGGGTAGATACAGCCTATGCTGAGATGAATGAATTTATGGCTTTGGATTGGGTAACTGAGGAGAAGGAATAGTAGAGTCTATCTAAATTCTGAATGAAGAACATCTGCAGTTGACCAAGTAAGGTTCAGCAAAACGATGCCAGACAGTTATAAGATAAATAGGTATAGTCTAAAATCCCTGTAGATAAGAAGGAGTTAAACATGAGTAGGGATAATTAAGATATACAACCTATGAGGGTTTGGATTGGGGAATATTTCGGTCCGACTAATTCTATTGAAATGGATTTTGAAGATGAAGAAGTTATTTATACTCATATAGATGACCATGATTCAAGGAGTGAGCTAGAATTAAGTTTTTCAGCCTCTCAATTTAAACACGATTTAGAAAATTGTAGACTGCTTGAGTGGGACGAAGAATACGTAAATCCATACGTTCTAGATGGCACTCAATGGTATGTAGACATTCTATTTAAAAGAAATGCGCCGTTGAGAATTGAAGGTTCGAATGCTTATCCAAAAACATTTGACCAGCTTTGCAGTGCTATTTCAGAAATTATACAGGCTGATTTTATCTAGTCGACTAGTTAGGATGAGTTATAAAATAAAAACAGCCACTCTAGTGAGCGACTAAAATAAATCTGAGTGTGTGCCAGTATCAATCAAGGTCAAAGTTAGAATATCATTTTCTATTAAATAGATTAGGAGCCAATCTGGTTTAATATGGCACTCATAATATCCGGAAAAATTTCCTGTCAGCATATGATTTTGATGTTTGTCTTCAAGTGGGATACCTTGGCTTAGTTTCGTAATAATTTCTTCCAACAGACCCAGATCGTATCCACGTTTCTTCATTAACTTGTAGCTTTTTTGAATTTGTTCGTGAACTTTATTTGATATATTATTCTTCATCCAATGCCTTAAATAAATCTTGGACAGTTGCATAACTTGGTACATTTGGATTACGTGAAATCTTTCGTGCTTCTTCCATTGCCTCCAAGGTTTCTTGATTGTATTTTGGTAGCTCTACGGAAAATGGTAAACCGCCACGCAATACGCATTGGCGTAAGAAGATATTCTCTGCACTGGACATATCTAAGCCCAGTCTTGCAAACAAGGCATTAGCGTCTTCTTTAACGGTTGTTTCAATTCTGATTTGAGTTGGACTTGTGGGCCTTTGATTTGAAATTCCATTGAAAGGGAAAGATTAGTGTATGATTAAATTAATCGCAACAGATATGGATGGAACCTTCTTAGATGGGAATGGTCAGATTGACCGAGCGCGCTTTTCAGCAATCTTGGACCAGCTAGATGCGCGTGACATCCCCTTTGTAATCGCTAGCGGCAATGGTATGGACCGGCTCTTGAAATTGTGTCAGGGCTTTGAGGACCGCTTGATTTTTGTATCGGACAACGGGGCCCGTGTGGTTGAAAAAGGGGAAACCAGGGTGCGGCATATGTTGGACCGGGACCTGGTGGCAGCTATTCTGGACTACTTTAGAGGTAGTTGGGGAGAGGTGTGCTTGATGCTGGTCAATGATCAGACCATTTTTATGCAGGAGGGGGCCAATCAGCCCTTCGCAGGTTCTGATTTGCCGATTGCTCCAGAGCAAATGCAGGCTTTCTTGGACAAGGTGACCTTCCTAGCGGATTTGAGCCAGTTGCCAGCTGAACAGCCTATCTACAAGGCTGGCATTTGGGTGGAGGAAGGTAAGGTCGAGGTTCTGACCTCAACCTTTAATCGGGCATTTGAGGGTAGGTTGACGGCTGTGACCAGCGGTTATGGCTCTATTGACATCCTGCCAGTTGGTATTCACAAGGCTTGGGGCATCGAGCAGGTCATCCAACCGTTGGGCATTACAATGGCTCAGGTCATGGCTTTCGGCGATTCTGACAATGACCTTGAGATGCTGGCGCAGGCAGGTTATTCCTACGCTATGGAAAATGCGACGGACAGGGTCAAGGCCGTTGCCAAATACCGCGCTCCCAGCCATTTGGACAGTGGCGTCTTGCAGGTTATCGAAGAATTTTTACAAACACACTAAAAAGCCAGTCAAATGAGTGGCTTTTCTTCATTCTCGCGGTAGCATTTTCAAGAAAAAATCGGTCATATATTGAGGAGATTCTTGCTTCCCATTTTTTATCCATGCTTGTGTAATCCCGAAGAAGGCATGCGAAAAGTAAATACTTCGGTATTCATTTTCAAGCGGAGACAAATCTTCTTTTCCCATACGCTCGGACAAATCATTTGCGATAAGTAATCGGACTTTATTTATTAGAAAACTCTGTATTTCTTGAGTACCATTATGGGTCAATAAGGATGAGAGTAATATTTCTCGGTAGAGCAGTTCAAAAATTTCTAAGAAAGAGGACTGTCGATTTCCATCATAGCGATCAAATATGGCCTCTAACTTGTGAAATAAGCCTTGTTGATAGGAGTCAATCAATTCATATTTATCCTTATAATGGGTATAAAAACTAGAGCGACTAATTCCTGCTGTTTGAGCGAGGTGGGTGGTTGTAATTTCGTTAAACCCTTGAGTTTCTAGGCAAGTCACCATTGCTTCTAAAATGGCTTGACGTGTCCGTTCTTTCCGATTATCTGTTCCCATTTTGCTCCTTTTATACATTTTTAGACACATTGTCCAAAAAACGATTCTTATTACTTGATTTTGAAAATGATACTTGTATAATATATTTTATCAGTTTTTGGACAGGATGTCTAAAGGAGGTTCTTATGTCGGAAAAAGTAAAGAATTTTTTTAAAAAACCAATGACCTTGATCACCATTCTCGGTGTTGCCTGTGTCCCAGCCTTATATAACATTAGTTTCCTAACCTCTATGTGGGACCCTTACGGCCGACTAGACCAGTTGCCTGTAGCAGTTGTCAATCAAGACCAGTCGGCGAGCTTTCAAGATAAAACCCTCACCATTGGTGATGATATGGTGGGTAATATGAAAGAGAGCAAGAGCCTGGATTTCCACTTTGTATCAGAAACGGATGCGGAAAAAGGTTTGGAAGAAGGGGACTATTATATGGTCATTACCCTACCAGAAGATTTATCGGAAAAAGCATCCAGTCTCTTGACGGATCAGCCGGAGCCACTAACAATTTCTTACCAAACCTCTAAAGGTCACAGCTTTGTCGCTTCTAAGATGGGCGAATCAGCCATGGAAAAATTGAAAGCGTCTGTTTCAGAGACGATTACTGAAACATACACCTCAGCTGTTTTTGACAGCATGGGAGAGATTCAAAACGGCATGGTTGAGGCAGCAGATGGAAGTCAACAATTGACAGATGGAGCTAGTCAATTAGAAACCGGAAGTCAGACTCTATCATCAGGCCTATCTACCTTATCTTCATCAGGTCAATCACTTGTGACAGGAGCAAACCAATTGGCCACTGGAGTTGTGTCTTACACAGATGGAGTCAATCAGGCTGCTTCAGGAAGTCAAACACTTTCCAGTGGCTTAACAACCTACACAAATGGGGTAGCTAGTCTTGCTTCAGGTGCAGAGCAATTAAATGCCAATTCCTCTCAGCTCATCGCTGGAGTGGGACAATTGCAATCAGGAGCAAGCCAGGTTGAGCAACTTGTGGCAGGGGCCAATCAATTGCAGGCAGGCTTGGAGCAACTCGCTAGTTCAACTAGTTTGTCTGCTGAACAGTCTAGTCAGATACAGGCTTTATTGACTGGACTTCCTCAGTTGCAAGCGGCCATCAACCAATTAAATGATAGCCTATCAAGTATTGGAGGAGTTGCTGTAGATACCTCTACTTTATCTAGCCTCATGACGGAGATGGGTGCTCAAGCTCAAGGATTGTTAACTGCAGCACAAGCTGATAAAATAGCCAGCATTGAAGCCTTACAAGCAACGGCTACCTATCAAAACTTGACAGCTGATCAGCAAGCTGAATTGGTTGGAGCCCTCCAAAACTCTCCTTCTACAACAGTGACAGCAGCTCAAACGATTTTGGGTCAATTATCTCAACTGAGTCAAGCCTTATCTAGTCTACAAGGTCTTTCTGGTCTTGGAACGCAATTAGGTCAATTGCAATCAGCTGTCGGTCAGATCAACACGGCTGCCAATCAAGCATTGCCAGGTGCTACAACAGCCATTGAAAACCTATCAAGTGGCTTGAGTCAGGTCAACACAGCTTTGAACCAGCAAGTTCTACCAGGAACTCAGGTGCTAACAGATGGAGTAAGTCAACTTCAAACGCAACTGTCAAGTGGAGCTAGTCAACTCATGTCAGGAGTAACAGCATATACAGCAGGTGTTGCCCAACTAGCAGCAGGTGGAGCTCAGTTGGTAGCTAACAACAATAGTATCCAATCTGGAGGTAGCCAATTAACATCAGGATTGGCAATTTTAGCTGCTAACTCTAGTCAACTTGTCAGCGGTTCAGGACAACTGGCTTCTGGTAGTCAGCAATTAATTGCTGGTGCCGATCAATTAGCTAGTGGCGGACAAACCCTTACAAGCGGTATTTCCAGTCTTCGTACAGGTAGTGAAACCCTAACGAATTCACTCAGCTCAGCCAGTCAACAACTATCAGTCGTATCTGTAGAAGATAAAAATGCAAAAGCGGTTTCTCAACCAGTCACCTTGGAACACAGTGACCAAGATGATGTGAAGACCAACGGAGTCGGCATGGCTCCTTACATGGTGTCTGTTGCCCTAATGGTTGCAGCCTTATCAGCGAATGTTATTTTTGTCAAACACATTGATAATCGCTCCTACAAGAATCGTTGGGATTGGGCTAAAGGTAAATTGTTACTGAATGGTACGATAGCCAGTCTAGCAGCATTGATTCTGTACGGTGTTCTTCGCTTGATTGGAATTGATCCGGCTCATCCAATGGCAACCTTGGGATTAATCCTCTTAGCCTCTTGGACCTTCATGGCCCTCGTTACAGCCCTGGTGGGTTGGAACAATCGTTTCGGATCCTTTGCAAGTTTAATTATCTTGTTACTACAGCTTGGATCAAGCGCAGGTACCTATCCAATCGAACTCAGCCCACGCTTCTTCCAAGTCATTCAGCCTTATCTTCCAATGACCTATTCGGTTTCAGGCCTTCGTCAAACCATTTCAATGGTTGGAAATAGCAGTCATCAAGTTTGGATGCTGAGTCTCTTCTTAGTAGGCTTCATGGGATTAGGTCTCTTGATTTATAATCAGAATAATGAATAATTAGAAAACCAACTGCTCCATGTGTTGAACAGTTGGTTTTTCAGTTAATTTTGATTGGTAATAGCACTTTTATCGGGGTCGTTGTGTGCGATTCGACTAGCAGCAGCGGCTGCAATTGCGCAAACGATATCGTCTAGAAAAGTATGGCAATGCTGGCCGTCTTTGCTATTGAGCTCAGAGATGATGCCGGGCTTGGACTTGTCCAGAAAGCCATAGTTGGTAAAACCGATAGTCCCGTAGAGATTGACGATGGAGAGACCGAGGATTTCATCAATTCCGTAGAGTCCTTCGTCATTCATGAGGACGGATTGAAGGGGTTGGGATACCAAGCCCTGTTCAGCCAATTTGTCTATTTCAATCCCCGTCACGATAGCATTTTGTACCTCGCGTTTTTCTAGGACGGCCTGAACATTTTCTAAACACTCCGCAAATTCCAAGTCAGGAATGTATTTGTTTTGCAGGTGCATGACCAATTCGGCAATGCGCTCGAGTGGTACGCCACGTTCGTCTAGTAGGGTTAGTGCTTGTGTTTTCATCTTATTAACGTCATTTAGTTTTTCTTTTATTACTTCGTTAGCTCGGTTTGCCTAACCCCAGTTATGCATACACCTCGCTGCCTAGTACTAAAAGTAAACTAAAAGACTTTACCTCCTTTATTCATTAGGGAATTATTTTCCTTCCAAGATTGATTGTACCGTTTGTGGCGGTGATGGTCAATTTATTTTTGCTGTCTTTATTGCCAACGGTAAGACTCTGCTTGTCGTCAGTCACCGTCACCTTTTGGTCTTTGTAAACGTCCTCTGGGAAAATGCCGAATTCTTTGACGGTGCCTTCAACATGTCCTATCCAGATGTCGTGACCAATGTTCAGTACGACCTTCCGGTCATCAATATTGTCTTTGCTAATACAGAGTACGGATATATTAAGAATAAATACGAGGACACCAACAAACACCTCTTCGGTACAGACTTTATTGATGTTGATTATGCCAAAATTGGTGAAGCCCAAGGTGCCGTTGGTTACACTGTTCGTCGGATTGAAGAAATGGACGAAGTCATGCGCAAGGCGGTTGAGGACAATAAAAACGGTAAAACGGTCGTCATTGATGCCAAAATTACCAAAGAACGTCCAATACCTGTAGAATCCATGAAGTTGGACCCAGCTCTCGCTTCTGAAGAAGAAATCGCAGCCTTCAAAGAACGCTACGAAGCAGAAGAATTGGTGCCATTCCGCATCTTCTTGGAATAAGAAGGCTTGGAAAGTCACACTGTTAAAAAATAAGAAGAACAAGACGGCTTTTAGCACGATTAAGAAAGATTTTAGATGAAGAGCTTGGCTTAGTTGCCTGGCTCTTTTTGTTGCTCAATTAAATGTCCAGCCAGAAATAATTTGTCCTTCTTTACTATTTCAAAAATTTTTTAAAAAACTTGTGAAAAATTTAACAAAAAGACTTTACAAAACAAAAAACTTAGTGTACAATAACATTGTGAAAAAGTTAACAAAATGATTAACGGAATTTTTGGAGGAATATCATGGCTGATAAAAAAGTAGTATCACCAGAAGAAAAATTGGCAGAAGCTCGTGCACACGTTGATGAGCTTGTACAAAAAGGGCTTGTGGCTCTGGAAGAATTTCGTCTTCTCAATCAAGAGCAGGTTGACTACATCGTTGCGAAAGCGTCAGTAGCTGCCTTGGATCAACACGGCGTCTTGGCTATGCATGCCCATGAAGAAACTGGTCGCGGTGTCTTTGAAGACAAGGCTACTAAAAACCTCTTCGCCTGCGAACACGTTGTGAACAACATGCGTGGTGTCAAAACTGTTGGCGTGATTGAAGACGACGAAGTAACTGGTTTGACCTTGATTGCAGAGCCAGTGGGGGTTATCTGTGGGGTTACTCCAACAACCAACCCAACTTCAACAGCCATCTTCAAATCATTGATTGCTCTTAAAACACGTAACCCAATCGTCTTTGCCTTTCACCCATCTGCACAAGAATCATCAGCACACGCAGCCCGCGTTGTCTATGAAGCAGCTGTAGCAGCAGGTGCACCTGAAAACTGTATCCAATGGATTACAAAACCATCTATGGAAGCAACTTCAGAGTTGATGAAGCACGACGGTATCGCAACAATTCTTGCGACAGGTGGTAACGCTATGGTGCGTGCAGCTTACTCTTGCGGTAAGCCAGCCCTTGGGGTAGGTGCAGGTAACGTACCAGCTTATGTTGAAAAATCAGCAAATATCCGCCAAGCAGCACATGACATCGTTATGTCTAAGTCATTTGATAACGGTATGGTCTGTGCATCTGAGCAAGCTGTTATTGTGGACAAGGACATCTATGACGATTTTGTAGAAGAATTCAAGTCCTACCACACTTATTTTGTGAATAAGAAAGAAAAAGCCCTTCTGGAGGAATTCTGCTTCGGCGTGAAGGCTAACAGTAAAAACTGTGCAGAAGGAAAATTGAATGCGGACATCGTAGGTCGTCCAGCTACATGGATTGCAGAGCAAGCTGGGTTCAAAGTACCAGAAGGGACCAACATCTTGGCGGCTGAAGTGGCTGAAATCGGTGAAAAAGAGCCATTGACACGTGAAAAATTGTCACCAGTCATCGCTGTCTTGAAAGTAGAAGGCCGTGAAGAAGGTCTGGAAGCAGCACGTCAAATGGTTGAATTCCACGGTCTAGGACACTCTGCAGCTATCCACACAGCGGATGCAGACTTGGCAAAAGAGTTCGGTACGCGTGTAAAAGCTATCCGTGTTATCTGGAACTCTCCATCAACCTTCGGTGGTATTGGTGATGTTTACAATTCCTTCCTTCCATCTCTTACCTTGGGATGTGGTTCTTATGGACGCAACTCTGTGAGTGACAACGTAAGTGCCCTTAACTTGCTCAACATCAAGAAAGTAGGAAGACGGAGAAATAACATGCAGTGGTTTAAAGTTCCATCAAAAATTTACTTTGAACGTGATTCTATTCAATACTTGCAAGTAATGGCAAATGTTGAGAAAGTCATGATCGTAGCCGATGAAGTCGTTGTGAAACTTGGATTTGTTCAACGTGTAATTGAACAATTGCAACTTCGCTCAAACAAGGTGATGTACACCGTCTTCTCAGATATTGAACCAGATCCAGATATCACAACAGTTGAACGCGGTGCAGAAGCAATGAAAGCCTTCAAACCAGATACAATCATCGCTATCGGTGGTGGTTCTGTAATGGATGCTGCGAAAATCATGTGGCTCTTCTACGAGCAACCACAAGTGGACTTCCGTGACCTTGTTCAAAAATTCATGGACATCCGCAAACGTGCCTTCAAATTCCCAGAATTGGGTGAAAAAGCAAAATATGTTGGTATCCCAACCACATCTGGTACCGGTTCAGAAGTTACGCCATTTGCCGTTATTTCTGATAAGAAAAACAACCGTAAATACCCACTTGCTGACTACTCATTGACACCAACCATTGCCATTGTTGACCCAGCATTCGTTATGAGTGTGCCTGACTTTGTAGCAGCAGATACAGGTATGGACGTTTTGACCCACGCAACAGAAGCATACGTTTCTACTGTTGCCAACGACTACACAGACGGTTTGGCGCTTCAAGCTATCAAGTTAGTCTTTGAAAACCTTGAAAAATCTGTAAAAGAAGCAGATTGGGAATCTCGTGAGAAAATGCATAACGCATCTACAATGGCAGGTATGGCCTTTGCCAATGCCTTCCTAGGTATTTCTCACTCAATGGCCCACAAACTAGGTGGACGCTTCCACACAGTTCACGGTCGTACCAATGCCATCTTGCTTCCATACGTTATCCGTTACAACGGTACTCGTCCAGCTAAGACCGCTACATGGCCTAAGTACAACTACTACCGTGCAGATGAGAAGTACCAAGACATCGCGAAAATGCTCGGACTTCCAGCTTCAACACCAGAAGAAGGTGTAGCATCTTACGCGAAAGCAGTCTATGAACTCGGCGAACGCTTGGGTATCAAGATGAACTTGAAAGACCAAGGTGTTGACGAGAAAGAACTCAAAGAACACTCTCGTGAATTGGCCCTTCTTGCCTACGAAGACCAATGTACACCAGCCAACCCACGTCTGGCGATGGTTGACCACATGCAGGAAATCATTGAAGATGCCTTCTATGGCTACAAAGAACGTCCAGGACGTCTCAAGTAATGATATTCGTCACGATTCGTCGTTAAAGCTCCTTGCTTAACTCCAGTTATGCCTGCGTCGCTTTGCCTAGACTCGTTTAGAAAATCATGACTTGCTAGCAACAGCTCAGAACGATGTTTCTTGGCAATAAGGCGCTATCTTAGTTAGGGCTGGTTAGAAAAAATTGATGTCAAAACTGTTCAGTTGTTTTGGCTGGACTTGAGTAGTAAGTCTTATCGAGTTTAGCCGACAAATTTCAAAATGCCTCCAAAAGATTTGCATAGCATGGCCCACTCTCTTGAGTGGGTTTTGCTTTTGTTTTTATGTGATTTCGCGTGGCAAAAGTAAAATATGATATATCGTTCCGTTTACAATGTCATTCGTGACTGGTATACTAACGAACGCCGCAATCAGGCTAAAAACGAATCGAAAATAGACTGGGATTCTGTAGTCTTCGAGGTTGAATTGCTCAAATCTCAAGAAATCAATCTGGATTACATCTTAGAATTGATTTTTGATACCAATAAGAAGGGAACGGATAAGAATACGTTGGTAGATGAAGTTGTGCGCACTATTCGAGCTAGTCTAGGTAATCGTGCTAAGGAAGATTTGATTATTGCTTTTATTCATCAAAGTGATTTGGATAGCTTTGTGGATAAGTCTGACATTATTGAAAAGTTTTTCCTGTTTGCTCGCAAGGAGCAGAGCAAGGCTGTTGCCAATTTGATAGCTGAAGAATCCTTGCAGGAAGAGAATGCCCGTCGGTATATCCAAACTGTATTGAAACGTGAGTACGCTAGCGAAAATGGCACGGAGTTGAACGAAACTCTGCCAAAAATGAGTCCTCTCAATCCAAACTATCGGACCAAGAAACAAACTGTTTTCGAGAAAATCAGTGCTCTTGTTGAAACATTTAAGGGAATTGGTGGGGAAATATAATGGAAAACCGAACCGCTGTTCGGTTTTTTCTCAAATCTTTCCAATTTTCTGTCAATTTATGGTAGAATAGGGGAAATAGATTTTTAGAGGATATTCGCCCATGACTTTAGTTTACCAATCCACCCGAGATGCTAACAACCGTGTTTCTGCCAGCCAGGCTATCTTGCAGGGCTTGGCGACAGACGGTGGTCTCTTTACACCGCTTTCTGCACCAGCAGTTGACTTGAATTTTGACCAGCTCAAGGACGCTTCCTACCAAGAAGTGGCGAAGCTGATTTTGTCTGCCTTCCTAGATGATTTCACGGCAGATGAGCTGGATTACTGTATCACCAATGCCTACGACAGCAAGTTTGATACGCCAGATATTGCCCCAGTGGTAAAACTAAAGGGCCAATACAACCTGGAGCTCTTCCGTGGTTCGACCATTGCCTTTAAGGATATGGCTCTGTCTATCCTGCCTTATCTGATGACGACAGCCGCCAAAAAGCATGGTCTGGAAAATGAAATTGTCATCCTGACCGCGACTTCTGGCGATACTGGGAAGGCGGCCATGGCAGGTTTTGCGGATGTGCCTGGCACCCGTATCGTGGTCTTTTATCCACGTGACGGTGTTTCCAAGGTGCAAGAGCTGCAGATGACGACCCAGACTGGTGATAATACTCACGTTGTAGCTATTGACGGTAATTTTGATGATGCCCAAACAGCGGTCAAATACATGTTCAACGATGTGGGCTTGCGTGAAAAATTGGCAGCTAAGAAACTACAATTTTCATCAGCCAACTCTATGAACATCGGCCGTCTGGTGCCACAGATTGTCTACTATGTCTACGCCTACGCTCAGCTGGTCAAGACTGGCGAGATTGCGGCTGGCGACAAGGTCAACTTTACTGTACCGACTGGTAACTTCGGAAACATCCTGGCTGCCTACTATGCCCAGCAAATTGGCCTGCCGATTAACAAACTGATTTGTGCGTCCAACGATAACAATGTCCTGACCGATTTCTTCACGACCGGCGTTTACGACAAGAAACGCACCTTCCGCGTGACGACTAGCCCGTCCATGGACATCCTGGTGTCGTCTAACTTGGAGCGCCTGATTTTCCATCTCTTTGGAAATGATGCAGCAAAAACAGCTGAGCTTATGGATCGTTTGGCTACAGATGGCCAGTATGACATCCAAGGGGCTGACGCGTCTATCCTATCTCTCTTTGATGCCGCCTTTGCGACGGAAGAAGAAACCGCTACGGAAATCAAGCGTGTCTATGAGGAATCAAACTACATTGAAGATCCACATACGGCTGTTGCTTCAGCTGTCTATAAACAGTATGTGGAGCAAACAGGAGATCAGACTCCGACAGTGATCGCGTCAACTGCTAGTCCTTACAAGTTCCCTGTGGTTGCGGTTGAGGCTGTTACAGGTCAATCAGGTTTGTCTGACTTTGAAGCCCTGGCAAAACTGCATGAAATTTCAGGTGTAGCTCTGCCACCGGCCGTGGACGGCTTGGAAACCGCACCTGTCCGCCACAATACCGTGGTTGCAGCAGCCGATATGCAGGCTGAGGTAGAACGCTATTTGGGAGTATAATTGGAATATTCAAGGAGTGGGCAAAAGCCTAGACTCGCTTTTTATAGTTCATGTCAACATCTCAGCGCAGTGGTTGATTGGCTTTCACAGTTTGGGAACTGTGAAAGGTTGGAAATAAGGATTGCGTAGCAAACCTCATTTCGTTCGCGTTTTACGCTCCGAATCAGACCTAATGAATGATGCGAACTTTGTTCGCTCTATTTTCAACTTCCAAAGGTTCCCCAAACCGTTGGAGCTGTGTGGGGGTGGGCAGACGAACTCTTCTTAGCTTTGTCGAGTTCTTGCCCACTCCCTTTTTCTATGCCTTATGAAAAAAATTTATAAAGAAATAATCTCTATTGCCCTACCTGCCATGGGAGAAAATGTCCTGCAGATGCTGATGGGAATGGTAGATTCCTACCTGGTGGCAGGTCTGGGGATGGTTGCCCTGTCAGGTGTTTCCGTCGCCAACAATATTCTGGCTATTTACCAGGCCCTTTTCATCGCCCTGGCTGCTGCTATTTCTGCACGTCTGGCCCAATCCAGCAACCAAGGTGAGCAAGTGGTCGGAACCAGGATGACGGAAAGTCTCAAATTGACCCTACTTGTCAGCGGCATTTTGGGTTTAGTTGCTATTTTGGCAGGCCCTAGCTTGCTGGCTCTATTGGGAGCAGAGGCGGCGGTCGTAGAAACGGGCGGTCTCTATTTGACCCTAGTCGGGGGTGCTGTCGTTTTTCTAGGTCTTACGACCAGCCTCAGCGCCATTCTCAGGTCTCTTGGTAGGCCTGCCCTCCCCATGTATGTCAGCCTCTTGAGCAATCTCCTCAACATCCTGCTCTCCGCTTTCGCCGTTTTTGTGCTCCATGCTGGCGTGGCTGGAATTGCTGTCGGAACAGTTCTATCTCGTCTCATAGGTTGCCTGCTCCTTTGGTCGCAGTTGCCAGTTCCCCTGGCAGAATGGACCTGGTCCATGGATAAGGATTTGGTCAGACTTGCCCTCCCCGCTGCTGGAGAAAGGCTGATGATGCGGGCGGGGGATGTCGTGGTGGTCAGCCTCATTGTCAGTCTGGGGATGGCTGTTCTAGCGGGAAATGCTATCGGGGAAACCCTGACCCAGTTTAACTACATGCCAGCCATGGGAGTGGCGACGGCCCTGGTCATCTTGACGGCTAGATACCGTAAGGATAAGACACAGGTTGCTCGATTGTTGCAAGCAGGTTTGTTCTTGTCCGTCGGCTGTATGGTTTTGGTTGCTGGATTAGCCTATTTATTTGGCCCGCAGCTTACTAGACTCTATACCGAAGACATTCTAGTAGCGGAAGCCAGTCAGACTGTCTTGTTTTATTCCCTGCTCGGTGTGCCGGTTACGGTGGCTACTCTGATTCTGACAGCTCTTTGGCAAGGCTTGGGCAATGCCAAGCTCCCATTTTTCGCCACTAGTCTGGGCATGTGGCTGGTGCGGATACTTGGCGCCCTAATCTTGGTCAAGGTTTTCAAGCTAGGATTAGATGCCATTTGGATTGCGACTATCCTGGACAATGCCTTTCGGGCGGGATTATTGTATATTTGTTATAAAAAATGGCTTTAGCTTTCTTTAAGCTTGAAGGGGTATACTATGGTCAAGCTAGAAATAGCGAAATCTTTTTCATATAATCTCCTAGAAAACAGTCGGTAAATTCTCAAAGTAAGTTCTAGTTCTCTTTCTTTCAGAAGTTACTTTGAGAAAACTGCATAACATCAACAGA
>NZ_JBIMJM010000039.1:0-17626 GCF_043674115.1 Streptococcus sp. A34
TGTTGATGTTATGCAGTTTTCTCAAAGTAACTTCTGAAAGAAAGAGAACTAGAACTTACTTTGAGAATTTACCATTTCTTTAAAACCAATCATGCTCTAGATACTTTAGACATTATACCACGAAAGATGAGAGAAACAAAGAGCCAAATATAGTTTGATGCTATCGCTCAAAGAACATTTATACAATAATTGTGAATAAAAAAGCAATCGTATTGAAATTTTTCAGAATTTTTTATACAATGGTACAATACATTTTATAAGGAGATATTATGAAACATAAACTCAGTATTTTCCTGCTGACCATACTGGCTGTTTTTTCAGTCACTACAGGCGTTCGTGCAGATGAATACCTGCGTGTCGGGATGGAAGCTGCCTATGCACCTTTCAACTGGACCCAGGAAGACGACAGTAACGGTGCTGCCCCTATCGAAGGGACCAACCAATACGCTAACGGATACGACGTGCAAATCGCCAAAAAGATTGCAGAATCCATGGACAAGGAACTCTTGGTGGTCAAAACCAAGTGGGAAGGTCTGGTTCCAGCATTGACTTCTGGTAAGATTGACATGATCATCGCCGGGATGAGCCCAACAGAAGAGCGCAAGAAAGAAATCGCCTTTTCTGACAGCTACTACACTTCCATTCCGACATTGGTCGTTCGTGCAGATAGTCAATATGCAACAGCCAGCAAACTGGCTGACTTTGCAGGTGCAAAAATCACTGCGCAACAAGGTGTATACCTCTACGACCTGATTGACCAGATCGAAGGCGCAAACAAGCAGACAGCCATGGGGGATTTCTCGCAAATTCGTCAGGCCCTGGAGGCTGGTATTATTGATGCCTACGTGTCTGAGCGTCCGGAAGGCCGTACCGCTGAGGCTGCTAATAAGGCTTTCAAGATGGTCGAGCTTTCAGAAGGTTTTGAAACCAATGCCGAGGACGTGACCATTGCAGTCGGTATGCGTAAGGATGATGCACGACTTGCACAGGTCAACCAAGTCCTTGCGACCATTTCTGAAGACGACCAAGTTGCATTGATGGACAATATGATTGAAAATCAGCCGGTCGAAGAAGTAACCGACGCGCAACCAAGCTTCTTTACACAGGTCTGGAACATCATCGTCAACAACTGGCAACAACTCCTACGCGGAACTGGTATGACCCTCTTGATTTCCATCTTGGGTACCATCATCGGTACGCTAATTGGTCTTTTGATTGGTGTCTTCCGCACTGCTCCAAAAGCTGAAAACAAGGTCGCTGCTATGGGACAAAAAGTTCTCGGTTGGCTGATTAATATCTACATCGAGGTATTCCGTGGTACCCCAATGATTGTACAATCTATGGTTATCTACTACGGTACCGCCCAGGCCTTTGGGCTTAACCTAGACCGCACTCTGGCAGCTATTTTCATCGTTTCTATCAACACTGGTGCCTACATGAGTGAGATTGTCCGCGGTGGTATCTTCGCTGTTGACAAGGGGCAATTTGAAGCAGCAACTGCGCTTGGATTTACCCACAATCAAACCATGCGTAAGATTGTCTTGCCACAGGTTATCCGCAACATTCTCCCAGCTACTGGTAACGAATTTGTCATCAATATCAAGGATACATCTGTCCTCAACGTTATCTCTGTGGTTGAGCTTTATTTCTCAGGAAATACTGTCGCGACCCAGACTTACCAATATTTCCAAACCTTCACTGTGATTGCCATTATCTACTTCATCTTGACCTTCACTGTAACCCGCATCCTGCGTTCTGTCGAAAAACGTTTCGATATGGACAATTACACGACAGGTGCCAACCAAATGCAAATCGAGGAGGTTCCACATGTCTAATACCATCCTGGAAATCAAGAATCTGAAAAAATCCTACGGTCAAAACCAAGTCCTCAAGGACATTTCAGTAACCGTTGAAAAAGGCGAGGTTATCTCCATTATCGGCTCTTCCGGTTCTGGAAAATCAACCTTCCTCCGTTCTATCAACCTTTTGGAAACACCGACGGAAGGCACCATCCTCTACCACGGTCAAGACGTTTTGGCCAAGGGCTATGACCTGACCACCTACCGTGAGAAATTAGGCATGGTTTTCCAATCCTTTAATCTCTTCAACAACCTCAATGTTTTGGAAAATGCTATCGTGGCCCAAACGACCGTTCTCAAACGTGACCGCGCTGAAGCAGAGAAAATTGCCAAAGCCAACCTCAACAAGGTCGGCATGACCGAGCAATACTGGGCCGCTAAACCAAGCCAGCTCTCTGGTGGACAAAAGCAACGGGTAGCCATTGCACGCGCCCTGTCAGTCGATCCAGAAGTTATTCTCTTCGACGAACCAACTTCTGCCCTTGACCCAGAAATGGTGGGTGAAGTTCTCAAAACCATGAAAGAATTGGCCGAGTCTGGCTTGACCATGGTCATCGTGACCCACGAAATGGAATTTGCCCGCGACGTTTCAGACCGTGTCATCTTCATGGACAAGGGCGTCATCGCCGAAGAAGGCACACCTCAACAAATCTTCGAAAATCCAAAAGAAGAACGAACCAAAGAATTCTTGAAACGTTTTCTCGGTTAAGCTTTGATACCAGCTCTAGCTGGTATTTTTTTGGACTCCAATACACTTCAAAGCAAACCTGGCCCCTGTTACCACAGTATGAAGCCTGGGAGTCACTGCCTTCAGGACACATCTTGTTGGCCCCCTTTTTCCATCCTACTCTATTCCCCCGATTGCGGTGTTATACTCAACTAAAATCAAAAAGAAAAGGCGCTAGGACTGAGGCAACAGTTCTAGCACCTAAACTTTAAAAATTTCAATTACAGTATAGTACAGGTAGTGATTTTTTGCACTTTTTTACTGTTTTCCAAATAGAAAAGAGAGGCATAGACCTCTCTTTCTTGTTTTTCTAGGTAAGTTTACCTAGATTAGTTTTCAAATTTTTTGTGGTTTTTGTCGTAAAAATCAATCAAGCCCAAAGCTGTCGCGAATGAGATGTTGTCGATTTTTGCACGTCCTTGTGCAAGAGCGATAACTGACATTTCACGAGCGTTGGTCTCTTTACTGATACGGTAACCAGTGATTTTCTTTTCACGTACCCAGTTTACAACTGCGGCAACTTTTTCGTAACTAGTCATGAGAAACCCCTTTCCTTTTTATTCGTGCAATTAAGTATAATACAGCTATGCTCATTTTGTCAAGTAAAGTATTCGGTTTTTACCAATTATTTGACAGAAAGAGCTGACAATATTTGAGTGCGAATGTCTTCAACACCCTCCGGATTGCCCGGTAAGAAGATTGTATTATTACCTCCTTGTGCAAAATTATTTAAGGTATCCAAGTATTGGTTGGTCAACAAGATAGACATAATCTGCTCTTCTGACATGCTGACGTTGGAATCTTTCAATTCACGGATAGAATCTGCCAAACCGTCAACAATAGCCTTACGCTGTTGGGCAATACCCACACCGTGCAGGCGGTCTTTTTCAGCTTCTGCCTCTGCAGCAGTGACAATTTTTATCTTGTCTGCCTCTGCCAATTCTTGGGCCGCAACCCGTTTCCGCTGGGCTGCGTTGATTTCGTTCATGGATTGCTTAACCTCTGCATCTGGCTCAACCTTGGTAATCAGGGTCTTGACAATGACGTAGCCGTAGGTGGACATCTCTTCTGCCACCTGCTTCTGCACTTCCAGGGCGATCTCATCTTTTTTCTCAAACAATTCATCCAGAGTCAATTTAGGCACAGATGAGCGCAGGGCATCCTCAATATAGGACTTGATTTGAGCCTCTGGGTGCATGAGCTTGTAGTAGGCATCTGTGACGTTATTTTCATTGACCCGGTATTGGGTCGCCACATTCATGGTCACAAATACGTTATCCTGGGTCTTTGTCTCAACCACGATTTCACTTTGCAACATCCGAAGCTGAATACGAGCTGCAATGACATCCACACCGAAAGGAATTTTAAAGTTAATCCCTGAGGTAGACGTTTTTTGGTACTTACCAAACCGCTCGACAATAGCCACCGTCTGCTGCTTAACCACATAGAGGCCAGAAATAATCAAAATCAAGGCCAGAAGCAGGACGAATAAGAGAGTAAACATAAACAATATAGGTGCCATAATAACCTCCTAAGCTAACATCTTACACCAACATTTTATAGAGTGAGTCATTTTCGTGCAAATTGATATATTGTGGGTCAAAATCTTCCAAGCGCTGAATAAAGTCCGCATAGTCATTCTTATCGCCCAAAGCAATCCCGATGAGAACTGGACCTGTTCCCTTATTGGCCCGCTTGATATACTCAAACCGTGTAATGTCATCATTCGGTCCGAGAATATGGTTTACAAATTCGCGCAGGGCACCCGGCCGTTGGGGGAAATTGACGACGAAATAATGCTTGATTCCCTCGTAAATCAGAGCTCGCTCTTCCATTTCTGGCATGCGGTTGATGTCGTTGTTACCACCTGAAATGATACAACAGATGGTCTGCCCCTTGATTTGGTCCTTGACAACCTCAAGTGCAGCAATAGTCGCAGCACCAGCCGGTTCAGCGACAATTCCCAATTTAGAATAAAGGTCCAAAATGGTTTCTGAAATCCAACCCTCATCAACACCAATCAGCTTGTCTACATGTTTACGAGCAATTTCGTAGGTGCTTGCACCGACCTTTTGAACAGCAATTCCGTCCGCAAACTTGTCAATTTCAGTTAGCTTAACAGGTCTTCCCTTATCAAAAGCAGCCTTCATCGAACGTGCTCCGCTAGCCTCAACACCTACAATCTTGATGCCTGGTGCCTGTTCCTTCAAATAAGCCGAAACACCTGCAATCAGACCACCACCACCAACGGGAACCAAAATCTGATCAAAATCAATCGATTGTTCCTGGGCCTCGTCCAAGATTTCGTAGGCAACAGTCCCCTGACCTGCCTGAACATTATCATCATCAAAGGGATCGATGAAGGTTTTTCCACTTTCCTGGGTATAGTCTTGAGCAGCCTGAGCCGATTCATCAAAAGTATCACCCACCAAGCGAATGTCCACAAATTCCCCACCAAAGAACTTGACCTGACCGATCTTCTGCTGCGGCGTTGTAATGGGCATGAAAATTGTAGCAGGAATCTGCATTTCCTGGCAGGTATAGGCTACTCCCTGGGCATGGTTGCCCGCTGAAGCACAGACAACCCCTCGCTCTTTTTCCGCATCCGTCAATTGGGAAATAGCGTAATAAGCCCCTCGAATCTTGAAGGAACGGACCCGCTGCTCGTTTTCCCGTTTGATATAAATATCGGCTCCATAACGCTCAGACAGGTAACGATTATAGTCTAGCGGTGTCTTAACCACCACATTTTTGAGAACAGAATAGGCCTGCTCAATGTTCTTTGCTGAAATCATATTGCACTTATTTCTTTCTATTATAAATATTGTACCAAAAATCCTGAAATAAACATAGGATTTATAATCAAAATTCACAAATATTTTTTATTTTCTCAGAGTGGTCAAAAGAGCTGGCAAGCCAGCTCTTTACTATTCTTTGACCAGAACCCCGAGACTTCTAATTCAATTAGAGCTACCTAACTCTACGATTTCGAGATTGGACTTCAACAGTTTGGGGAGCTGTTGAAGGTTGGATATAGAGTTTGTCGGTAGACAAACTTCCCCAGGCCTCGCTATCGAATTTCTGGGCAAGGGTTAAAAAAGTCCACTGGACTTTCCTCGCTTTCCAGTTTTCAAGCTCGGACTAAAACAGTCCCCCTCAACTACCTTGCTTTCGTATTTCTAGGCAAGGGCTAGAATAGCCTATCCGCAGGCTGCCTCGCTCTCTTGTTGTCAAGCGAGGGCGTATGGTCGCTCTCACATTTCTAGGCGACCAGCTGAAAGAGTCTATCCCCAGACTCTTTCACTCCCCCGGACTTACCTCGCTTTCTCGTTTTTGGGCGAGGGCTAAAACAGTCCACTCAACTGCCTTGCTTTCGTATTTCTGGGCAAGGGCTAGAATAGCCTATCCGTAGGCCTGCCTCGCTTTCTCGTTTTTGGGCGAGGGCTAAAACAGTCCACTGGACTGTTTTAGTTATAAATCTTGAATGAATCGTCGTCGTTGCGGCTGACGAATGGCATTGCTTTGCGGAGTTCTGCTCCGACTTTTTCGATTTCGAGTCCTTCTGCTTCTTTGCGGTATGCTTCCATACGTGGACGACCTGCCTTATAGTCATTTACAAAGTCATTTGCAAATTTACCAGATTGAATATCTGCAAGGACTGCTTTCATGTTTTCTTTAACTTGGTCTGTAATTACACGTGGGCCTGATACATAGTCACCAAATTCAGCAGTGTTTGAGATAGATTGGCGCATTTTCTTGAAGCCACCTTCGTAGACAAGGTCAACGATGAGTTTCATTTCATGGAGCACTTCAAAGTAAGCCAATTCTGGTGCATAACCCGCTTCTGTCAAGACTTCAAATCCAGCCTGCATCAGAGCTGTCAAGCCACCGCAGAGAACTGCTTGCTCACCAAACAAGTCTTCTTCTGTTTCTTCTTTGAAAGTTGTTTCCAAAAGACCTACACGAGCCGAACCAACGCCTTTTGCCCAGTCCATAGCGATATGCTTGGCATTGCCAGTTGCATCTTGGTAAACAGCATAGAGGGCTGGCACACCGAAGCCTTCTTCAAAAGTACGGCGAACCAAGTGACCAGGTCCTTTCGGTGCACACATGAAGACATCCACATCTGCTGGTACCTTAATAAATTCAAAGTGAACGTTGAAACCGTGGGCGAAACCAAGTGCATTTCCCGCTTCCAAGTTTGGAGCAATCTCTTCATTGTAAAGGTCTGCTTGGATTTCGTCTGGAGCCAAAATCATGATAACATCGGCTTGCTTAGCAGCCTCTGCTACTTCGAAGGTTTCAAAACCGTCTTCTTTAGCCTTGTCAAATGACTTACCAGCACGCACACCGATGATAACATCGTGCCCTGTATCACGCAAGTTTTGCGCATGGGCATGGCCTTGTGAACCATAACCGATAACGGCGATACGTTTGCCGTCAAGTGCTGCTACTGTTACATCTTTTTCATATTGCATTGCTACTGCCATTTGTTAATCTCTTTTCTATTTTTTTACTTATAAATTCGGATGTTCAAAGAAAATGAACATTCTGTAATTTTGTCTATCATGTGCATCCCTAGTTGCTCAACTTTCTTTTAATTCTAGGCAGTGAGGCGAAGGCTATACTGAGGTATGCCAAGCCGAGCTAACGACGAAGCAAAAGACAAGTGAGTGACTAGGTTAGTCACGACTGAAACCAGTTGCCCCTGTCCTAGCAATGTTCTTAATGCCATAAGGCTGAATCACACGCAGGAGGGCGTCAATCTTGTCTCCGTCACCAGTCATCTGAATGGTAATGGAGTGAGGTGCCACATCGACAACGCTGGCACGGAAGGGTTGGATAATGGCTAAAATTTCTGCCCGCTTAGCTGGCGGAGCAACGATTTTAATCAGAATCACTTCCCGTTCCAAGTGCGGAATGTCTGTCAAATCGCGGACACGGACCACATCAATCAAGCGATTGAGTTGCTTGATAATTTGTTCCACTTCGTCCATGGTCGCAACATCAACGATGACCGTTACCCGAGAAATACCTGCAACTTCGGTCGGGCCGACTGAAATGGATTCAATATTGATTTGGCGCCGGGATAGGACACCTGTAAAGCGGTTGAGGACACCTGAAGAATTTCGTAATTTTGCTGTTAACATTCTACGCATTGAACTTCACCCCCAACATTTCCGCATTGCTCTTGCCGGCTGGTACCATTGGCACCACATGTTCGGCCTTGGAGATATGGACCTCAATCAGCATTGGTTTGTTTTCCAAGATGACCTTCATATCTTCTGCCAAGGTCGCCGGATTGTCAAAACTGTAATGGCTGATACCATAGGCTTCCGCTAGGAGCTGGAAGTTTGGCTCTGCATCAAATACTGACTGACTGCGACGTTCTTCATAGAAGGATTCTTGCCACTGACGAACCATACCCAGGGAATGGTTATTAATCAAGACAACCTTGATGGGCACACCATAGCCATTGAGGATAGCCAATTCCTGGTTGGTCATCTGGAAACCACCGTCACCGACAAAGACTACAACTTCCTTGTCTGGATTGGCTAGTTTAGCGCCGATTGCTGCTGGAATTCCGAATCCCATAGTCCCCATGCCGCCCGAAGTAATCAGCTGGCGCTGGTGCTTGTAAGGATAGAATTGAGCCGCCCACATCTGGTGTTGTCCCACATCTGTCACGATGATAGCATCGCCATTTGTCAATTGACCAATCAGCTCGATAGCTGCTTGTGGCTTGATAAAGTTGGCATCTTCCTCATACCAGAAAGGTGCTCGACGCTTGTTGTCCAAGACCTGCTCCGTCCAGTCAGCATAGTCTGTCTCAACGGTTTCGCATTTCAACAGGGCTAGTAAGGTCGCTTTGGCATCTCCGACTACTGGAATTGCCGTCTTCATGACCTTGCCAATCTCTGCTGGGTCAATGTCCACGTGCGCAATAGTCGCATTAGGCGCATAGGTTGTCGGATTTCCCGTCAGGCGATCATCAAAACGGGCACCGATGTTGATAATATAATCCGCATCATTCATAGCCATATTGGCTGAGTAAGTTCCGTGCATGCCACCCATAGCTAGGGCTAATTCGTGTTCAATTGGCATGGCTCCTAACCCAAGCAGGGTTGAAACAACAGGCAAGCGGTATTTCTCTGCAAAAGCAATCAATTCTTCCTGGGCTTCTGCATAGTTGACCCCACCACCAGCCAAAATCACTGGCTTTTTGGCCCGACTGAGCTGCTGGAGAATTTTCTTGACCTGCAAACCATTTGGCGCTACCGTTGGTTGGTAACTTGGCAAATGAACCGTCGGATCGTGATAGGCTTCAACAATTCTTTCCTGGATATCCTTTGGCACATCGATGACTACTGGACCTGGACGGCCTGTGGTCGCAATATGATAGGCTTCTGTAATCACTCGAGGAATATCTGCTGTGTCCCGAATCTGGTAATTGTATTTGGTGATTGGCATGGTCATACCAATGACATCGGCCTCCTGGAAGGCATCCTTACCGATACCGCGCGTCGCAACCTGTCCTGTGAAAACCAGAAGAGGCACGCTGTCGCCCATGGCATCCGCTATCCCTGTAATGGCATTAGTTGCCCCTGGTCCAGATGTGACGATGGCTACGCCCACCTTTCCTGATGATTTGGCATAGCCTTCCGCCTCGTGGACCGCTCCTTGTTCGTGACGAGCCAAGACGTGCTGAATCCCCTCGTATTGATAGATAGCATCATATAAGGGGAGGACTGCCCCACCTGGATAGCCAAAGACCAGGTCCACACCCAATTGATGCAAGCTATCTAAGATTAAATAGGAACCTGAACGCGGTTGATCTAATTGGATTTCTTGCACATGTATTCCTCCTCTCTGCAATGTTGTATCTACTATCATAACACATGGAACTTAAATGTCAAGGAATATTCTGAAAATTCCTACATTTGTTCGTTTTCCTTATTTCAAGCCGAAATCTTAAACCAAACTTAAGTCAAATCAAGATGTAGGCTATTTTCAGATTTCTTTCAGAAAACTCCTCTATAGTGGGTGTATAGCAAAAAACGAAACGAGGTATTCCCATGTATTATGTCATCATCCCCGCCTATCAGCCAGATCAGAAATTACTGGAGCTATTGAACGCTATGAAGCATCGGCTCAATTGTAAGATTATTGTAGTTAACGACGGAAGCACTGAAGCTTCGAAAGCCATCATCGAGCAAGCTAGTTCCTACGCAACCGTTCTTCACCACGAGCGTAATTTAGGAAAAGGCCAGGCCTTGAAAACTACTTTTCAATATATTCAAGAACGTGACTCCAATTCTGTCATCGTAACAGCTGATGCGGACGGCCAGCACTCCGTCAACGATATGGATAGAGTGGCCCGGGCTGCTATGAATTTGCCCAATCACTTGGTTCTGGGAGTCCGTCAATTTAGCAATGATGTGCCTTTCCGCAGTCGTTTTGGTAATAAGCTGACCCGTCTACTCTTCCGCCTTCAAACTGGTGTCAAGGTTAGCGATACCCAGACTGGTCTACGTGCCTTTCATTCCAAGCTCCTGCCCTTTATGCTGAAAATCGAAGGCCAACGTTATGAGTACGAAATGAATATGCTGACTCAAGCTAGCCAAGAGTTCCCCATTACCGAGGTTCCCATTCAGACCATTTATATAGATGATAATGCTAGCTCGCATTTCCGACCTATCAAGGATGGCTTACTCATCTACAAAAACCTCTTCAAATTTGCCCTGGCCTCACTTGGCGGCTTTCTGGTAGACTACGGTGCCTATGCCCTGCTTATCGCAAGTTTGACTGCTCTGCCCTCGGGTATTCATATCCTCATTGCTAATGGCTTGGCTCGTCTTACCAGCTCTCTGTCCAATTATTACCTCAATAAAAAGTTGGTCTTTCAAAGCGAGCAGAGCGTCCAAACTACTGGCCTCGGTTATTTGACCCTAGCTTTGGCCCTCTTCATCTGCGACACCTCTCTGATTTATATTTTCCACCAACTATTTGGATTGAATCTTTATTTGGTGAAAATCACAGTTGGCCTTTCCCTCTTTTTCTTCTCTTGGTATATTCAAAAACATATTATTTTCAATGAAAGGAAGGCACTTGCCCATGAAATTGCTTAAAAAACCCTTCATATACGCATCACTATTCGGTACATTACTCACTGGTGGTTTCACCTACTCCATGCTCAAAACCTTTGTCCTCTCTGAAGTTATTACAACAGTAGAATCCACAACGACAACCGCTGCAGCGACGACAAATTCCAGCACAGCAGCAAGCAGCACCGCTGTAACAACCGCAACTAATGTATCAACAACAGATACCTCTTACTCTGATGACAATATTCAAATTACACTTGAAACCATCACAACCAACAATACGACAGTATATGTAGCAGATATTCAAGTTAGCTCAGCTGAATACTTGAAAACAGCCTTAGCACAAAATACTTATGGTACCAACGTCACAGCCAAAACATCTGAAACCGCTGCGGCCAACAATGCCATCTTGGCGGTCAATGGCGACTACTACGGTGCCAACTCAACAGGTTACGTCATCAAAAACGGTGTCCTCTACCGTGATACCGTCCGTGACAATGCTTCTTATGGTGACTTGGCAATTTATGCTGACGGCTCATTTGAAATTATCTATGAAAATGAAATAACAGCTCAAGAGTTAATTGACAAAGGAGTTGTCAACTTGCTCGCCTTCGGACCAACCTTGGTAGAAAACGGTGAAATCGTGGTGGATACTTCAACAGAAGTTGGACGGGCCATGTCTTCCAACCCTCGTTCAGCCATTGGTATCATTGATGAAAACCACTATATCATCGTTGTGGCAGACGGTCGTACTTCTGAAAGTGAAGGTCTATCCCTCTATCAACTGGCAGAAGTTATGAAACAATACGGAGCAACAACTGCCTACAACCTAGACGGCGGTGGTTCATCAACCCTCTACTTCAACGGACAAATCATTAACAATCCAACAACAAACGGAAATACTATTTCAGAAAGGGCGGTGAGCGACATTGTCTACATCGGCTACTAATACAGAAAACAAACGCACTATTCGCACATTTATCACTTATTTAGCACTAACATCCTTCCTCTTCATCTTCAGTCGGGTCTATGAAAGCCTCAGTTATGGAGAAACAGCTTTCCATATGCACTATCTGTTCTGCGTAACCCTAATCGGTGGAAGTCTTCTACTTGGCTTGATGACCATCCATCGCACACTCTCTCGCCTGACCTATAATCTCTGGAATTCAGGTGTTGCAACCATTACAGCAGGTTTTCTCCTCCGTGGTATCATCAACCTGTCCGGACGGTCTACAACCCTGGATCAACCTTACTGGTATGTCGGGGCTGGATTCCTGACTCTAGCTGCAATCAGTCTCTTCATCAAGCAGGCCAAAACCGCTGCTCCAACAATATAATTTCAATATAGTGAAGCAGTTCCCCGCTAATATATGGGAGCTGTTTCCTTTTGTTTTCAAAAAATTCAGAAATTTCCCATTATTTGTCAAATCCTTTTTCATATCCCTCATAACTATGGTATAATAAGAAAACCAATCACTAGAAAGATAGGGAGAAGAGAAATGACAGATAAAGATACACTTAAAACCCTTCGTCACCGTAGCTCTGTTTACGATTCGATGGTCAAATCACCCAACCGTGCCATGTTGCGTGCCACAGGCATGACGGATGATAGCTTTGAAAAACCGATTGTTGGAGTTATTTCAACCTGGGCAGAAAATACACCCTGTAACATCCACCTTCACGACTTCGGAAAATTAGCCAAAGAAGGGGTCAAAGATGCTGGCGCTTGGCCAGTTCAATTCGGTACCATCACCGTTGCAGACGGAATCGCTATGGGAACTCCTGGTATGCGCTTCTCCTTGACTTCACGTGATATCATTGCAGATTCTATTGAGGCAGCTATGGGAGGGCACAACGTGGATGCCTTTGTCGCAATCGGTGGCTGTGATAAAAACATGCCTGGTTCCATGATTGCCATCGCCAACATGGACATTCCAGCTGTTTTTGCCTACGGCGGAACCATTGCACCAGGTAATCTCAATGGTAAAGACATCGACTTGGTATCCGTTTTTGAAGGAATCGGAAAATGGAACAACGGTGACTTGACAGCTGAAGAGGTTCGTCAAATCGAGTGTAACGCTTGCCCTGGACCTGGTGGTTGTGGTGGTATGTACACTGCCAATACCATGGCTACTGCCATTGAGGTCATGGGCATGTCTATTCCTGGCTCTTCTTCTCACCCTGCTGAATCTCCTGAGAAGAAGGCTGACATTGAAGAAGCTGGTCGTGCTGTTGTCCGCATGTTAGAACTGGGCATCAAGCCGTCTGACATAATGACTCGCGAAGCCTTTGAAGATGCTATCACTGTTACCATGGCACTCGGTGGCTCCACCAACGCTACTCTTCACTTGCTAGCCATTGCTCACGCTGCAAACGTTGACTTGACCTTGGAAGATTTCAATGATTTCCAAGAGAAAGTACCTCACTTGGCTGACCTCAAGCCTTCTGGTAAGTATGTTTTCCAAGACCTCTACAATGTCGGCGGTGTACCAGCAGTTATGAAATACTTGCTGAAAAATGGTTTCCTGCATGGCGACCGTATCACTTGTACTGGTAAAACCATCGCAGAAAACTTGGAAGATTTCGCTGATTTGACACCAGGTCAAGACGTCATCATGCCGCTTGAAAATCCAAAACGTGCAGATGGACCACTCATCATCCTCAAAGGTAACCTTGCTCCTGAAGGTGCCGTTGCCAAGGTTTCTGGTGTGAAAGTCCGCAACCATACAGGTCCAGCCAAGGTCTTTGATTCTGAAGAAGAAGCTATCGAAGCAGTCTTGACTGACGAAATTGTAGATGGCGATGTAGTCGTTGTCCGCTATGTTGGACCAAAAGGTGGTCCTGGTATGCCTGAAATGCTGTCCCTTTCATCTATGATTGTAGGAAAAGGCCAAGGCGACAAGGTAGCCCTTCTGACAGACGGTCGCTTCTCTGGTGGTACTTATGGTCTGGTTGTCGGCCATATTGCTCCTGAGGCTCAAGACGGCGGTCCAATTGCCTACCTACGTACAGGCGATTTGGTAACGGTGGACCAAGATACCAAAGAAATCACCATGCACGTTTCTGACCAAGAAATCGAAGAACGCAAGAAAACAACTGTTATTCCACCTCTCTACAGCCGCGGTGTGCTCGGAAAATATGCCCATACCGTATCGTCCGCATCCAAAGGCGCTGTCACAGATTTCTGGAATGTCGACCGTTCAGGAAAATAACCTATTTACTCCATTTTTCCCTATCCTCGTGATGGGGGATTTTTTTCGCCCAAAATTGAATTTTAAGCTTTCTTTAATATTTCTTTCAGTTTTGTTTAATATTTGACCTTTATACTAACAAGCATCAGCACAATAGATTGGAGAGGTCTTATATGAAAACCACTATCAGCCAAAAACAATTCAAACGTAGGGAAACTAAATACATCCTCAGCAAAGCAACTTGGAGACTCTTCCTCCGCGATGCCCAGCCCCATCTCCTTGCAGATGACTACGCTCATTCAACCATTACCAGCATTTATTTTGATAATGAGGATTTTGACATGGTGCAGGATGCCTTAGCCAAAAAGCATCAGCGTGAAAAGGTTCGGATTCGGCTCTACGATGCTCAGCCTCATGCCAACAGCACCGCCTTTTTGGAAATCAAGAAAAAAATCGATGGCATTGGTTACAAGTACCGACTGGAATCAACACCGCGCATTATTCAATATTTCCTCCGTACAGGTTTGCGCGACAGCAGCCTGCCAGACCAACCTGTCTGCCAAGAAATTCAATCGCTTCGGAAACGGTATAGCAATCTCTATCCGAAAATTCTCATTCGCTATGAACGCCAGTCCTTCAAGGGGCTAGAGGATCCAAAACTCCGCTTGACCATTGACCAAAACGTTACCTATTCAGACAAACGTCCGGCGCTTAAATCAGCTTCAAAAGAAAAGGTCCTGCTGGACCCTGACCTAATGATTATGGAAATCAAAGCAGCTGAGACGATTCCAGATTGGCTATCCGCGCTCCTTGAAAAGCACGCCATTGAGAGAAAATCCTTCTCCAAATACGGAACGGCTTACCGCCTCGCAACTAGCCCAGAAAAGGAGTTGATAGCCTATGCACCTATTCGATAGTATCTTATCTACCACCAGCTCCATCGCCCTGCAAATCAGTTTAATTATGGGGATCAGCTTGGTGCTGGGTTATCTACTGGCAATGACCTACAAGCACAAATCCAGCTACAGCAAGGAATTTGTCATAACTTTGACCCTGATGCCAACCCTGATTGCCTTTATCATCTTCTTGGTCAACGGCAGTCTGGGGACTAGCTTAGCAGTCGCTGGGACCTTTAGTCTCATTCGCTTCCGCTCTGCCTCTGGCTCTTCCAAAGAAATGCTGGCAGTCCTACTGGCTATGGCCATCGGATTAGCAACAGGAACCGGTTATCTGGGACTGGCCAGCCTCCTGACGCTCGTCATCTGCGGCGCCATGCTCTTCTTTGAAACTGTGAATTTTGGTCAAACCGATCACAGGAGACGCCACATTCTCCTAACTGTTCCCTTGGATTTTGATTACCAACATTTTTTCAAGAAGGTCTTCAAAGCAGCTTGTAAGGAGGAAGAAATCCTATCCATTAGCTACAAAAAGAAAAAGCAGGCACTGGTCCTCGAATATTCTCTGGTTTTGGAATCAAGCATCTCAGACCAAGCCTTGACAAAATCCATTGTCGAAGCCAATCCACTCAATTTCATTGTCAATAAACAGACACCTAAAAAGAAATATTTATAAAGAAAGAAGGAAATCATTATGATGAAAACTAAGACGAAAAAACTACTCACCTCTGGCATTGCCCTCCTCACTATCGCTACGCTAGCCGCTTGTTCTTCTGCCCAAGGACAGACCCAAACCAGCAAGACGATTGCCAACAGCCAAGTAACGACGATCAATTCAAGCACGAGCAACACCGCAAGCACTTCTAGCATTGATTGGTCATCACTCCCTAGTCAAGAAGTTACCTTGTCTGACGAGGGCTTGACCATCACTGAAGGCGGAACCTATATTCTAAGCGGTTCGACGACAAAAGGTGTAACCATTGACACTCAGGAAAATGTGCGTTTGATTTTGGCCGGAGCTACCATTTCTAGCACAGATACCGCAGCTATCAATGTCCTATCTGCTGATAATCTTGAAATTAACTTGCAAGATGGCACCGAAAATACTGTCTCAGACACTAGCACTCATTCCGATACAGATATTGAAGGGGCTATTCATTCGGAGTCGGATTTAGTTATCACTGGCAATGGTAAACTGACCGTTGAAGGCAATTTCCAAGACGGGATTGTCTCTACCGATGACTTGACCATCGAGGCTGGAAATATTACGGTAACAGCTCAGGATGACGGTATTCGCGGTAAGGATTCATTGACCATCACAGGTGGTAGGATTGACGTGATGGCAGGTGGCGATGGTATCAAGGCGACAAACGACGAGGATACTACGAAAGGAAATACTACTATAACGGGAGGAACTATCACTGTCACAGCTGGTGACGACGGTATCAAAGCCGAATCTGCCTTGACCATTGAAGATGGTTCGATTAAAGTAACTGAGTCAACCGAGGCCTTGGAAGGAACCAATATCACTATCAATGGTGGAACCTTGGATGTTTATGGTTCTGATGATGCCATCAATGCTGCAAGCGATACAGCCAGCGATATCTTCATCAAGGTCACCGGGGGTGATTTGACCGTTGCTGTCGGAAATGGCGATACGGATGCCTTTGATTCCAATGGTGATTTGATCATTTCTGGTGGCACCATTGACATAACTGCACCTACTTCAGCCTTTGACTTTGACGGTTCCGTCTCCTTTACAGGTGGAGATGTCACGGTCAATGGCCAGAAACAAACTGAAATTGTCCAAACCGGCCCCGGCGCAATAGGGGGCGCACCTGGAGGTCGCGGTGGATGGTAATCGAGTAGGGACTGGGCAAAAAAGCCTAGCACCACTTTTCAGAGTTCGTGTCAACATCTCAGCGCAGTGGTTGATTGGCAGATTTGTTCGTGTTCTACACTCCAAATCTGACCTAATCAACTATGCGGGGGTGGGAAGACGAACTCTTTTTTAACTAGTCGAGTTCTTTCCCACTCCCTCTCACACCACCGTGCGTGCCGTTCGGCACACGGCGGTTCAACTAACTTTTAACGCATGTCGTTTTAGATAATAATCTAGGCAAGAAACCAGTCCACGTTTAGCGAGGACTGGTTTTGATATGGCACGTTTCAGTACCAACCTCTGAGCCACTATTTGATACGACTACCTTTTTGGACTTTGGTGTTCTTTGCCACCTTATCCGCTATATACGCCTTTATATCACGTTTCTGTTCGTAGTGCTACGATTTCACTATCCCTTCCTCTGACGGTCTTGGTTTCTAGCGTCAGACTTAAAACGGTCCCTCTCCAGACCGTTTTAATCCACTACCTCACGATAGTCAGGCTTGGGAGTTGCTATTGGGTTCACCGGTAGCGGGTGCCCAGCCATACTTATCACAGGCAACTTGGGCAGAATAAGCAAATACCTCCTTTGGAACGAATACCATAGAAACACTGAATCATAGGGTTTTTGACCAGCATAACAGGGTCAAGACTAAGACGACCATTGTCAGACGAATAGGCTTCTTCGACTAAGCCGTAGATAAAATCAAAATCGATAACTTTATCAACTTGGCGCTGGAAATGATCTGCAGGCACAAGCTGGTCAAGGCTATAGAAACCGTACTGATTGCAGTTATAGTCAGGTTTTTCTTTGTGTAGCATAGGAGAACCTCACAAGTCCTTTTTATTATATTATACTCCTAAACACGAAGAAAAGCCCTTAGAAAATGGCTCTATAATTTCTGTAGTGGGTAAATCCACTGTAGAGATTATGTAGCCTTTTTGAGTGTATACAAAAAATCCCAT
>NZ_JBIMJM010000003.1:0-116711 GCF_043674115.1 Streptococcus sp. A34
AGAACAGACAGCTGAACCAGTTGAAACAGCTGTTTTTTGGCTAGGTTGGGGTGGCTAACTTCATTATAGAACTTTCGAAACTAGAAAGTTTATCACCGCCGTTCAATCCGAAACTGCTTGCGTTCGACCAACCGTTTAGACTGCTCTAACTTGCGCTGTTGAATGGTCTGGATAAGGCTCTTTACATCCTTCAACTCCTGATCAGTTGGCAATCCATAGATCTGAAAAGATGGATCTTGCTGCCAAGGATAATCATGGCAAATAACCAGATCATAAGATTGGTCTGATTGGACAGGCTCGATTTGAATTGACCGATTTCGTTCTAAGGACTGACATAAGACATGTAAAATGGGAGAGCTAATGACAGACGGATAACTGGATGCCCACCCAATTTTCACCATGGTTGGCTCCACCTGCATAAAATATGAAAATAATTGTGTCAAAGATAGCAAATGGCTGGTGGCTGGGGCTTGCCTTCGCCCAAAAATCTCCTCAGATACATGGTGCAAGATACTAGAAGCAGCCTCTTGCATGAAAGTATCATAGCTAGCCAACTCATCAAAGCCACTATCGATGCAGGAAGTGAAAAAATAGAGCTGACTAAAGACCTGATTGAGATGATAGAGTTCGCCTTCTTCCACTGTCAAATCTGTCTTCAAGAGAATTTTTACCCGTTGAAAGGCCCAACTAGTTGCTTCCATAATGGGTCCACCGAAGCCCAAGACCTGTTCTAATTGATGGGCTGCCACTATCCCTTGACTAAACAAGAAGGCAAAAACAGACATGGCGTCTCCCTCTTGAAAGGAAGCGGAAGCTTGCTGGCGTAAGGTTAAAAAGAGCTGGCGTAGGTGACGGTAAAATTTATGTTGCTCATAGGGAGCCATTAACTGATAAACTGCCTGGAAATCCAAATCCTTCAATCGCATTCTTTTCTGAACAATCATCAACCAGAGAGCTAACTGATGGGCCTGTCGAGGATTAAATTGTGATTGATAAAAGCGTTCAAAAATCGGCAGATGAGCAAGTTGCTCCCTAAAGACCCGATCTTGTTCTAATTCCTTGAAAGGCCTGGTCAGCCAGAATAATTGATAATAAAAATAGCGAATTTGCAACTCACTACCCCGCAAACGACCGTTCCGTATGCTCACCTGAAACTCTTTCAGGACTTTGTTTAATGTCGAAAGGTGTCTGTTCAAAGTAGCTTCACTCAGCAATAAATCTTGAGCTAGCATGGGGATGGAGCATTCATTTTTATCAAAAAAATAAAGTAAAATCTGGTACTTGATACTAGTTCTAAAGAGATAGGCAAACAGGTCTTGTCTGGATAAATTAGCTCCGCGTTGTAAGACAATTTCTTCTTCTCTAATTTGAAAAACTAGACCAAACTGGCCCTCTTCAACCTCTTCAGAGAAACTTTCTATATAGCGTAACAAGGTAGATTTAGACAGATGGAGCTCCTGGGCAACTTCCTTTATTCCAATAGGTGTAACGGACTTGCGCAAGAGAAGAAAGAGCTGGTAAATAGCGCGTTCACGTTTTTCCAATAAGTCTAGAATATGCACACAATCACCACCTATTCTTGGTCATTTTTTTGCCACAAATACTGATTGGCTGCTTCCATAATGAATGGTTGCAGATCGGTTCTACCAGGCAAACAAAGCCAGGATTCTTGTAACAAGTCCTCAACTGTCATATTTTTTGAAATAGCTAGTGCCAATACATTCATCTGTGCCATGTGGTCAGAGGAAGATACCAATTGACCACCAAGAATACGTCCATCTCTTCGACTGACTACCATTTTAAAGTCTATTTCATGTTTATCCCATTGACTGAATGGATGACGGATGCGAATAGTGTCTGTGTCTAACCACAGGTTTGCTTCCCTTTCTGTCAATCCTACGCTAGTCAGATTATAGCCAAACACATGGGTGGAGACAATGCGTTGAACAGGCTTTAAGCTCTTCTGCTTAACCAGTAGATTTTCAGCAACCAGACGCCCTGTCAACATAGCGTGGTTGATCATGGGCAGGTAGGCCTGCCCAAACATGGTAACAGGCATCCGAATTAAATCCCCTACCGCAAAAATTCCAGCTTGGCTGGTTTCAAGATACTCATCCACCAGAATACTACCATCTGTATGCAGGTCCACTAGTCCTTCCACCAAATCTGTATGGGGTCTAAAGTTGGTACCCAAAAGCACCAAGTCCGAATGATATGTTCCCTGCAAACTGCGTAACTGGACTTGACCTATCTCATCCAAGTTAACTTCATTAACTGTTTCCGAAAAATGATAGTCGAGTCCAATTCGGTCAAACTCTCCCCAGATAAAATCGACCATTTCTTGATCGAAATATTTGGCTAAGGGCCATTCTTGTGATTCAATCAACCTGATCTTAATGGATGAACGACTGAGAGCCTCCAAACTTTCAAGACCAATTTGACCAGCTCCTATGACTGTTACCCTTCCGGCCCCTTCAATCTTTTCGAAACTCTTTTTAGCTTCTCCAATAGATTTACTTGTCAAAATCTTTTCCGATAGATCAACCGACTGGTGTCCCCAAACTTGTTGAGCACCCATAGCTAAAATGAGATAGTCGTAGGATAATTCCCGTATGCTTTCTTCTTTTTTTAGTCTTATTTTTTTAGATACAGCTTCTATAGAAATGCATTCCCATCCAAGTAAGAAATGAACGGCCGACTGCTCTAGCCCTTCAAAATAGCCAACCCTCGCTTCTTCCCAGCTTGAAATTTCCCCTTTTACTTTCCAATTGAGTGCATTGGGAAAGTAGCCTGTACTTTCTTCCTTGTCAATCACATAAATAATCGCTTGTGGATAGCGTTTCTGGCATTCCATTGCAGCTGTCAAACCAGCGAATGAAGCACCAATGATCAAAATATTCATCCCGCTTCCTCCCTTCTCCTCCATTATAGCATTGACAAGGCAAATTCTTATTGAAAAGGTTTACACATCCAAACAAAAAAGCACACCTATTTTATGATGTGCTTGAATAAATTTAAATAAAAGGTCGAAAATGGCAGTTGATGCCCTAATTATCTTTGCTCGGGTTAAAAATATCCCCCGGACATTTTTAATAATCCGGTCTAACAACTCCTGTCACTGTGGCTTTGGTTGCTTCGTAGTCGCCGTCAACGACGACTTTGATAATGCGTTTGGCGTCTTCTTCTGGACAAGGTACCAATGGTAAGCGGAGTGGTCCAACTTCAAATCCCATGTAATTGAGAACTGCCTTGACTGGTGCAGGACTAGGATAAGAGAATAGAGCATTAACTTTGGGAATAAACTTGCGTTGAATGGCTGCGGCTGTTCGGATATCTTGCTGCTCAATGGCTGTGAACATCTCAAACATTTCATCGCCATTGGTATGGGAAGCAACTGAGATTACACCATCAGCACCCAAGTTCATAGCATGGAAGGCATCTCCATCCTCACCTGTATACACCAAGAAATCCTCAGGCTTGTTCTCAATCAAGTAAGCCATATTAGCAAGGCTGGTACACTCTTTAACACCGATAATATTTGGATGCTCCGCCAAACGCAACATGGTTTCTGGCGTCATTTCGACCACGACACGACCTGGGATATTGTAGATAATGATTGGCAAATCAGAAGCATCCGCAATAGCCTTGAAGTGCTGGTACATGCCTTCTTGAGAAGGTTTATTGTAATAAGGAACAATGGCAAGACCTGCTGCAAATCCACCGAAAGCAGCTACTTCCTTAGCGAACTCGATGGAGTCGCGAGTATCATTGGTACCGATACCAGCAATCAAAGGAACGCGACCATTAACGATTTTTTGCACGGCTGCAAACAATTCTAATTCTTCCGCGTGTGTAAGGGTTGGACTTTCAGCAGTTGTTCCTGCCAACAAAATCCCTTCGGTATGATGAGCCAACAAATGTTCGACCAATTCTGGCAACACATCATAGTTAATTGCACCATCTTCTTTAAAGGGCGTAATCATAGCCGTAATGATTTTTACATCTCGTAAATCTTGAATAGACATAGAACCTCCTAATCAATAAATTCGTATCCAGCTTTCTGAAGAACTTCAATAGCTGCTGGGAAATTATTAGCTTTAGTAAGTATGTAATCAGTATTGAAAGTAGATACTGCAAAGATACTGATTTTTGCCTCTGCTAATATTTGACTAATCTGTGAAAGGATACCTACTAATGAAAAGTCAAGTACCCCTACAACACGAAAAGCTATCCAATCTTTGTCCTCTTCTATAACATTATCAGGAACTTCTTGACTCAGACAAACCAGTGAGTTTTCTTCATCCGTTTTACCGATAAAAACATAAGAACTAGTCAAGTTAATCTTTGAATAATCTTCGAGTTTACAAACTGAAAAATTACCTTTAATAATTTTAAGTTTCATTTGTTTATATCTACTTCCTAAAATAGCAAGGATCTGGCTGTTTGGTTAGACAAGCTTGTAACTTGGATAAGAGGTAATAGATGATTTTATTTCAACTCAAATTTCAAGTCTGCAGTTGGACGAACAAGACCACGTTCGTGGAGAGTTTCAGCGATTTGAACAGAGTTCCATGCCGCACCCTTGAGCAAGTTGTCAGAAACAACCCACATGTGAATACCGTTTTCCTTGTCCAAATCCTTACGAATACGACCCACGAAAGTATCACGGCTACCAACTGCGTTGACTGCTTGCGGATAAATTTGGTTGGCTACATCATCTTCTAAAACAGCACCTGGGAAGGCTGCGATAGCTGCTTTGACTTCATCAATCGGTGCAATTTCTTTGGTTTCAATGTAAACAGATTCAGAGTGTGCAGACAAGACAGGGATACGGACACAGGTTGCAGAAACGGCAATGCTGTCATCTTCCATGATTTTCTTGGTTTCTCTGGTCATCTTCATCTCTTCATAAGTGTAGTCATTTTCAGTGAAGAGGTCAATTTGTGGAATCGCATTGAAACCGATTGGGTAGTGCTTCTTATCGCCACCTGAAGGAAGAATATTTGCTTCTACCGCTTTTGGTTCCACGCCATCATTCAAGACAGAACGAAGCTGAGCTTGTGTTTCCAAGATTGCTCCCATACCAGCACCAGAAACTGCCTGATAGGTTGATACGATAATCCGCTCCAAGCCCCATTTCTGACGAACAGGCTCCAATGCAACCATCATCTGAATAGTTGAGCAGTTTGGACAAGCAATGATACCATTGTGGGCATCAAGCGCGTGTGCATTAACTTCAGGAACAACCAACGGTACATCTGGATTTTGACGGAAGTAAGAGGTATTGTCAACCACTACAGCTCCTGCTTTTACTGCGTAAGGAGCGTACTTGGCAGATGTAGAACCACCAGCTGAGAAGAGGGCAATATCCACTCCTTCAAAGGCTGTTTCTGTTGTTTCTTCAATGACAATGTCCTGTCCCTTAAACTGCAAGGTCTTGCCTGCTGAACGGGCAGAAGCAAGGAAACGCACTTTCTCGATTGGAAGTGTTGACTCTTCCAACATTTTTATCATTTGGGCACCAACTGCACCAGTTGCACCAACAACAGCTACTACATAAGCCATAGAAATCTCCTTTAGGTTAATTCTTCAAAATTTTCTAAAAATTTGTTATTTCATAATTATACCACAAATTTCCTGAATGAAAAGCTGGAATGTGCTAAATTTACAATCAATCTGCCGAAAATTCCACACTAGACTGAGTAAATTGTCATACGATTTCGACTTGTGCTTATCACCATTCAAAAAAGACAGAAATGACCCAAAACAAGTCATAACTGCCTTATTGTATTTTGTCCACTTGCATTATCCGACTCTGGAGCAGGTAGGGCAGCCGGTACTTGTCAGTCATACACTTCAAAAACTCGTGCATTTCCTGGGCATGACTCTCCAGAAATAGGTCCAATTCCTTGAAGCGTTCCCTTTCTTCATCACTTGCACACTTTTTAAAATAACCCCAAATATGCTGATAGGCAGTGCGCAAAGTTTTTATACTAGGATTGTGAGCTAAAGCCTCCGCTAGCAAACGTTCAAATTCAAGTTCTTTGTCAACTGACCAAACATTTCCCTTAAAAAGCTGACGCAAGGCATTATAATGATGCTGAGAATGAGCCATGACCAGATATTTCTCTCTTGCCCATCTCTTCTGAAAGTACTTGAGATTTGTCACCCTTGTCACCTCCTCCTATTTGTCAAACCTAGACCATCGCCAGCCACAGACCCAAACAGACCACCATATATAAATAATGCAATCCTATCAGCAAATACACTAAACCTTTGGACAAAATCGTAATATGCCGATGGACGTAGGGCTGCTTTGGCTTAAGTGGATTGTAGTAAACATCGACGCTAGAACCAATGGAAAAAGGTCCAGCAAAGAACTGGACGTTAGACTGAACAGACTATTCTTATTTCGATAAATAATTAAAGAATCTGGTAAATATTTTCTATCTAGCAAATTATATGCTGTCCCGTTACCAAGCATGATAAGGGTGTTAAAACCGTGACGTATCGACAGGATTGGAAATGTGGACCAACAGCCCAATAATAGCTTTGTCTCACCCAGTAGCCACGACAGGCAGGATAAGGCCATTGTAGGACATGAATGAGTAGTCTTTAATACAGCCTGTCACCTTTGCAGTACAGAGTTCACTTTTCCGCTTGCTAAGGTAGTAAAACACATAGATGAGAATGGGGGATAGACTTAATAAAACTATGGTAACAGCTAGTACAATCCAAACAAATAGTTGGCTCCACACTAGTCCTCCTTGCTAATCGGAGCTAGGCTGGCCAAAACTTTTTTCAGACCCATTTCTGGAAAATTGATTTTGAGTTCTTGGTTGCTGCCCGATCCTGAAACTTCAAGTACAGTACCGCGACCCCATTTTCGATGGACAGCAATGTCGCCAACGGACCATGTTGTGGCTGAACTAGATGGATTGGAGCTAGCAAAAGGCATGGTCCCCCCAAATCGAGTGGACTGTTGCACAGAAGATTTCCGACTTTGGAGAGCCTGCTGCAAACTCATCCCTTGTCCAAACTGGGTCGCTTTGCCATTGACATAAGAAGCCTTAAAGCTGGTATTAGCAGGACGGGCCAGACCTTGATAATCCAAGAGATCACTTGAAATCTCACGAATAAAACGACTAGGCTGGTTGTAATTGCTCCGACCGAACAAGAGGCGGGAATTGGCATTGGTCAAATAAAGAATATGCTCGGCACGGGTGATGCCAACGTAAGCCAGACGGCGCTCTTCTTCTAACTCAGCTTCTTCTTCCGCTGCACGACTGAGAGGAAAGACATTTTCCTCCATACCAATGAGAAAGACAACTGGAAATTCCAAGCCCTTGGCCGCATGAAGGGTCATGAGCGTGACTTCCGACATTTCCTTGTCGCCGTCATCTGTATCAGCGATCAGGGCCAAATCCAGCAAGAATCGACTGAGTCTATCCACCCCTGTCTCTTCTTCCTCTACCTCTTTTTCATCGAAATTTTTGGTCACCGAAAGAAATTCCTGAATGTTTTCAATGCGGGCATTGGCCTCAATCGTTCCTTGTACAGCCAAGGCATTGAGGTAGCCAGTCTTATCTAAGACCACCTCGGCCAATTCGGTCACTGTCATCTCATCCAGTCGATTGCGGAGATTGTATAGCAGGGTTGCAAGGTCAAAAACGGCTTGAGCAGCCTTACCCTTGACACCAGACAGCATAATATCCTGTGATGCTTCAAGCAAGGACATGGCATGCGTCGTCGCAAAGTCCCTAATCTTATCGACTGTTCCCGGTCCTACTCCGCGTTTGGGTTCATTGACAATGCGCTCGTAAGAAATATTGTCTGCAGGGTTGGCAATAATATTCAGATAGGAAATCACATCTCGGATTTCCTTACGGCTATAGAACTTGGTCCCGCCCACCATAGTGTAAGGAATATTGGCCTTGAGCAGGGCCTCCTCAATGGTACGAGACTGGGCATTAGTCCGGTAAAGAACGGCGAAGTCCTTATAAGGCTTGCCTTCACGATGGTGTTGGTCAATTTGACTGGCAACATAAATCGCCTCATCGCCCTCATCGCGCGCACGATAGTAGGTAATCAAATCTCCCTGAGCATTTTGCGTCCACAGCTTCTTCGGACGGCGGTTGCGATTGTTCTCAATAACCTCATTGGCTGCCTGAAGGACTGTCTTGGTCGAGCGGTAATTTTCCTCCAGCAAAACCACCTTGCTTTCTGGATAATCCTTCTCAAAATCCAAGATATTTTGCATATCCGCCCCACGCCAGCCATAGATGGACTGGTCCGCATCACCGACCACACAGATATTCTTAAAGCGTGACGCTAAGAGTTTGACCAGCTGATACTGGGCGTGGTTGGTATCTTGGTACTCATCGACATGGATATATTGAAATTTCTGCTGGTAGTAGGTCAGGACGTCAGGATTTTGGTCAAATAGGCGGAGCGTCAACATGATTAGGTCATCAAAATCGACTGCCTCTGACTGACGGAGTTCTTTCTGATAAGCCTTGTAGCATTTGGCAACAATCTGCGTATAGAGATCGCCTGCCTGCGCCTCATAAGCCACATCATCAATCAAATCATTCTTGGCATTGGAAATGGTTGCCAAAATGGTCCGCTCACTCCACTTTTTCGGGTCCAGATTTAGAGCTTTCAAAATCCGTTTCATCAGCGTGCGTTGCTCACCCGGATCTACGATGGTAAAGTTACGGTTATAGCCAATGTGATCCGCATCCCGACGCAAAATCCGTACACACATGGAGTGGAAAGTGGCAATCAAGCAGTCTTGCGTAGCAGGATTGAGCGCATAGGCCCGCTCCTTCATCTCCCGCGCAGCCTTATTGGTAAAGGTAATGGCCAAAATATTCCAAGGATTAACCATTTTTTCATCAATCAGATAAGCAATGCGGTGGGTTAGAACACGAGTCTTGCCTGAGCCCGCACCTGCCATAATTAAGAGCGGACCTTCCGTTGTCTGAACAGCCTCCGCCTGTCTATCGTTCATTCCGTTTAATAAAGGGTTCATATTCTCATACTTTCTCAAAATGTAATTACTCTCCATTATACCAAAATATACTTCATTTACGAAATGTCAGACCAGTAAAAAAGCCCAGAGAAAACTCTGGACCTTATTTTATCAATTAAGCTTATTCCGCACCAAGTGCTGCCATTGTAATGTAGTTGTATGGCTTGTTGAAGTGTGGCAAGAAGAAGAGATCCATCAATGCCAACTCTTCGATTGTCACTTGTTTCATGATAGCAAGTGAGAACATGTGGATACCCATTGACATATCTTCGCGTGATACCATTTGGCAACCAAGAACTACACGTGTATCTTTGTCAAAGACAATCTTGATTGCTACTTCGTGGTTGTTATGTTTAATAAATTCAGGTTTTTGAAGGTCTGTGAATGACGCTACTGCTGCGTTGAAACCAGCATCTTTCGCGCGCTCTTCTGTCAAACCAGTTGAAACCATGTTAAGACCAAAGATTGAGATACCGTTTGAACCTTGAACACCAACTCCTTCCAACTCATGGCCAGTTGCGTTGTGAGCAGCTACGATACCTGTACGAACAGCGTTTGATGCCAAAGCGATATAGCTTGTATCTTGACGAGCATTGTCGTAGATAGTTGCACAGTCACCGATTGCATAAACGTCTTTCATGCTTGTTTCTTGTTTCTTGTCAACGATCCATGCACCGTTACGGAAGGTTTCCAATTGACCTTTAGCAAGACCTGTGTTAGGACGGAAGCCTACACACATGATAACCATGTCAACGTCAAATGTTTCTTTATCAGTCACAAGACGCTCAACTTTACCGTCACCTTCAACAGCTTGAACAGCTTGACCAAGAGCCAATTTCACACCGTTTTCTTCAAGGTTTTTGTTCATCATTTCAGTAAAGTCACGGTCATAGTATGCACCCATAACTGTTGGAGCGATATCAACAAGAACAACTTCTTTACCTTTACGCTTAAAGCTTTCTGCAAGCTCAACACCGATGTAACCACCACCAACAACAGCTACACGGTTAATGTCTGGATTTTCAAGCTTGTTAATAACGTCTTCAGCGTTTTGGTACAATTTAACAAATTGAAGGTTTTCAAGAGTTGCTTCAAAGTCAGTTGAACCTTCTTTGATTTCCACACCTTTGATTGGTGGGATGATTGGTTGTGAACCAGTCGCAAGAATCAATTTTTCGTATGATTCTACGTGCTCTTTACCGTCAACAATTGCAGTAACTTCTTTTTTCTCGAAGTCAATGTCTACAACTGGTGATTGCATGTGAACGGTTGCGCCCATGCTTTCCAATTGCTCTTTATCTGAGTAGAAAAGACCTTCTGGACCATCGATTTGTTCACCGATCCAAAGTGCCATACCACAACCCAAGAAAGAAATGTTTGAGTTTTGGTCAAATGTTACGATTTCATTTTCAGCACCGTAGTTTGACAACATTGTTTTGATACATGCAGTACCAGCGTGGTTTGTACCCACAACGACGATTTTAGCCATAATGGAAAATCTCACTTTCGAAAATATATTTTTTTACACTATCCATTATACACATGACTGTTACCGATTTCAAAAATAATGCTCATAAAATCACAAAAATTTTAAGATTCTTCTTCAAAGGTTCCCGTCACAAACATGGTGAAGCTAGCTCTGACTAATTTTTGACCTTTTTCATTGGTAACAACTGCTTCTACCAACTTGGTTGAACGACCATCGTGAACAATTTCTGCCGTGATAGTCAACTTGTCTCCCAGATGGCCCGCCCTTGTAAAATGAACATTGGACTGGAGGGTCACACACTTGTATCCCTGAGAGAAAACAGCCAGTCCAGCAACATTATCACAAAAGGTAAACAGATAACCTCCGTGGGTCATGCCATAAATATTCAAGGAAGACTCAACTACTCTTGTCTCAATGACCACTCGACCATTTGAGACCTCAACCAACTCATAATTTTCAAACACCAAAACCGGTGGAATATGATATTTATCCATGTTTACTCCTCGTGTTTTTTTCTCCATTTTACGGGAAAAAATCCTTTCTTGCAAATACTTACTATATCAACAATCAACTTTCTACCCATTTTGTGAGGATTGTGCTAAAATATGGAAAACTCAAGGAGAACAACTATGTACGAATTTGTCTTAGAATACGGGTCCTTCCCTGTAAAATTGATTGATGGTTTTGTCGACAACCGTGTCGAAATCCCTGAATGGCTGGAAGGGGATGAGGAGATGGTTGCTAGACTTCATGCCATCAACGAGCTCTTCCACCAACTCTTTCACACCGTAGAATGTAAATTTGACTACATCGGCAAGCAATTCCCTGACAAGATTGAACAACTAAGAGCACTTTATCATCCCCTGGCAGAGGATTTACTGGTCAAGTACGGTGATGCAGTCGAATTGAAGATTGAACCCTTTATTTTGTAAGACAAAAGAGATGACCGCAATCATCTCTTTTCTTCTATCCTGTATTCCAAACCATACTGGTCACGCGACAGGTAGCCGTAGTCCACCAAGTAGCGTCTTAAAATTGCATAGTCATCGTAAATCTCAGCTAGAAAGGCATTGACTTCTTTTTCGGTGAATGTCGAGCCCTTCTTAGCCAATTCCTCCTGTAAGTATGCAAACAAGACCTGCTTACTTTTTAATTTCTTCGGAATGACAAGCAACTTCCCTTCTCGGAAAAATTTTTCTTGAATATCTTGAACATTCATATCACCCTCCCAAAAATCCCAGCCCGCAGGCTAGGATTTCACAATATTTACAAATTAACGAATTTCAGCACCAAGCTCTACCAAAGCCTTACTGATTTTCTCCATGTACTTAGCCACTTCCTCATCCGTCAGGTTATCCGCAGGATTTTGGAAGGTCAGGTTATAAGCCATAGACTTCTTACCGGCCTCAATATTGCTACCCGCATAGACATCAAAGAGGGTCACCTTGGTCAAGCGTTTCACGCCGCCACCAGCAATGGCATCCAAGACATCCTGATGCTTGACATCACTGCTCAAGAGCAGGGCAATATCACGGCTAACCGCTGGGAATTTGGAGATTTCGGTAAATGGCTGAGCAGGCTGGAGGGCTTCTTCAATCGCATCCAGATTGATTTCAGCCACATAGGTTTCAGGAATACCGTAGTCCTTGGCCGTTTGAGGATGTACCTGACCGACAAAGCCGATAACTGCCCCATTCAAATGGATTTCAGCTGTACGACCTGGGTGCAAGGCAGCAATCTCACTAGTCGCCACAAAGTCAACTGCCAACTTGTAATGAGCAAAGATAGCTTCCAAAATTCCTTTGGCATGGAAGAAATCAACGGGCACAGCAGGTGTCTGGAAGTCTTTTTCAGCCACCAAACCAGTCAAGACAAGGGCAAACTTATTGATTTCTTGTGGCAAGTCCTCTTTTGGATTGCCAGACTGTTCAAAGATTTTACCGATTTCGTAAAGAGCCAAGTTCTTGTTCTTACGAGCCACGTTGTAGGCTACTGTTTCCAGCATACCAGACACCATGTTCTGACGAAGGGCTGAGCGGTCAACGGTCATTGGCCACATTAGTTCAGTGACTGTGGTTGGACGAGCCGCAAACTCCACAGCCTTTTCAGGCGTTGTCAAGGCATAGGAAATGATTTCTGTCAGACCTGCACCTTCTGCCAGGCTACGCACTTGGCGACGGATGTTCTGGGTCAGGGTTAGCTCACCTGCTGTTCCGTCCTCTTTCGGAAGAGTGGTCGGTAGATTATTATACCCATAGATACGTGCGATTTCCTCTACCAAGTCTGCTGGAATGCGAATGTCCCAACGGCGACGTGGTACTGCGACAGTAAACTGACTTGCATCGCCAGTTATTTCCATACCTAAACGACGGAAAATATCAGCGATTTGGTCATAATCAAGGCTGGTACCAAGCGAACGGTTGACATAGTTAATAGTCGCTGTAACGGGAACATCAGAGGTGTCCACGCTACCTGCTGAAACGATACCAGACAAGACCTGACCGCCAGCCAGTTCCGCAATCATAGCAGCTGCTGTGTCCATAGCCTCCGTCAAGGTCGCTACGTTGATGCCCTTTTCAAATCGAGAAGAGGACTCAGAGCGAAGGTTGAGGCGACCTGAGGTCTTGCGGATAGACTTGCCGTCAAAAAGGGCAGCTTCCAGCACGACGGTCTTAGAGCTATTGTCAATCTCTGTATTAGCACCACCCATAACACCACCGAGGGCAACTGCCTTGTCCGCAACGGAAATCACGATGTCATCGGTAATCAAGTCACGCTCTTCGCCGTCAAGAGTTACCAGGCTCTCACCCTCTTTTGCCTGACGAGCCACGATTTTCTTATCGTCAAACTTGTCAAAATCAAAGGCGTGCATTGGCTGACCAAAGTAAAGCAAGATATAGTTAGTGATGTCCACTACGTTGTTAAGCGGGCGAATGCCAGCGTTCATGAGCAGATTTTGCAACCATTGTGGACTTGGTGCGATGGTCACATTTTCGATGACACGAGCCGTGTAGGCAGGCACCTTGTCTGACTCAATGGCCACTTCAATCACATCGCTGGCCTTCTTGTCACTTTCCTCTAAGACCACAGGCTTGAAGTTGACCTTGCTGTCATAGATAGCTGCCACTTCATGAGCCACGCCACGCATGGAGAGGGCGTCGGCACGGTTTGGTGTGATGGACAGCTCGATAATCTCGTCGTCAAGGTCTAGGTATGAAAAGACTGGCTCACCCACCACTGCATCTTCTGGCAGGTGGTAGATTCCATCCGCATAGACCTTTGGCACAACTGAGTCGGACACGCCGATTTCGCTCAATGAGCAGAGCATCCCCAAGGACTCAACTCCGCGGATTTTGCCTTTCTTGATCTTGTAGTTGCCAGCGATACGAGCTCCTGGCAGAGCGACGATCACCTTGATACCAGCTTTCACATTTGGAGCACCGCAAACAATTTGCGTGATTTCTTCGCCCACATTGACCTCGCAGATGTTGAGGTGGGTATCTGGAATTGGCTCAGCAGACACAACCTGACCGACAACCAACTTAGAAAGGCCAGCACTCTTTTGCTCAACCCCTTCTACTTCAATTCCTGTTGTTGACATTTTTTCAGACAAGTCATGACTTGTCGCATCAAAGTCAACCAGTTCTTTTAACCATTTGTAACTTACTAACATATTATCCTTTCTGGTGCAAAGGCCGCTTTAATAGCCAATCCACATCAATCTTATCACCGACCGCAAATTCATGCTGGCCATATTTTTCAAATCCGTATTTGGAATAGAATTTCTGAGCCTTGTAATTATGTTCCCAAACTCCCAGCCAGACCCAATCACAGCTTGACTGCTCTGCTTTTTCCAAAGCAAACTCAAAAAGTTTCTTACCCAACCCCTGACCTTGATAGGCCTTTAAGAGATAGATACGCTGGATTTCAAAGGCATTTTCCAACTCCTGCTCCGTCTGGGCAGGACCTTGGTTGAGCTTGAGATAACCAGCCACCTGATCACCAATCCTCAGAAAATAATGCTGGCAATCGGGATCAGACAACTCCCTTGTCAAAACCTCCACGGAATAAGCCTCCTCGAAGAATGCTTCCAGTTCCTCTGGATCATTATCATGGGCAAAGGTTTCAGCAAAGGTCTGCTTGGCCAACTCCTGCAAAACGGAAACCTCTTCCAAACGTATCGAATCTATCTGCATCTCAATGCCTTTCATTATCTAAGTGGACTAGGTAAACCGCTAGAACAGCTACCATTTCTCGTACTGAACACCTAACAAACTACCTAAATTACGACGACTTTCAAGCGGAACGACACTTTCCGCTTGAAAAACTAGTGAGGAAGCTAGGGAAGTCGCATTATAGCGATTCCCGTCTCCTTAATAGCTGACTACGTCAGCAATAAGGAGTACCGAATCAAAATTGTTCACTAAAGCGTACATCGCCTTGATAGAATCCACGGATATCGTTGATTCCGTAGCGGAGCATGGCAATGCGTTCCTGACCAAGACCGAAGGCAAATCCAGAGTACTTGCTTGAGTCAATGCCACTCATTTCCAATACTTGTGGGTGGACCATGCCGGAACCGAGAATTTCAATCCATCCTGTTTTCTTACATACATTACAGCCGTCACCACCGCACTTGAAGCAGGAAACATCCACCTCAACAGAAGGCTCAGTGAATGGGAAGTATGATGGACGTAGGCGAATCTGACGCTCTTCACCAAACATTTTCTTGATGATCATTTCAAGCGTACCCTTGAGGTCACCCATGGATACATTTTCACCGACAACTAATCCTTCAATCTGGTGGAACTGGTGGCTGTGGGTCGCATCGTCCGTATCACGACGGAATACACGCCCCGGAGAAATCATTTTCAGCGCTCCCTTTGAAAAATCATGCTGGTCCATGGTCCGAGCTTGGACTGGCGAAGTGTGAGTCCGCATAAGAATTTCTTCGGTAATATAGAAAGTATCCTGCATATCACGCGCTGGGTGGTCTTTTGGCAAATTCATGCGCTCAAAGTTGTAGTAGTCTTTTTCCACTTCAAATCCGTCAACGATTTGGAAGCCCATACCCAAGAAAATATCTTCGATTTCTTCCGAAGTTTGGGTCAAGACATGACGTTTTCCGACCTTGACCTGACGACCTGGCAGGGTCACATCAATGGTTTCTGATGCTAATTGTTGTTGGATTTTTGCCGCTACAACCTTTTGAGCTGTCTCTTCAAAGGCAGCTGTCAGCACATCACGTACTTCATTGACCTGCTTACCAACGATTGGTTTCATGTCGTTAGACAAGTCTTTCAGCCCCTTCAAAAGGTCTGTCAGAGAACCTTTTTTACCCAAAACTTCGACCTTCAAATCCTGCAAGGCCTTTTCATTTTCATGGCTAATAGCCTTTAACTTTTCAAGTGTAGATTGGCGGAGTTCCACCAGCTGTTGTTCAATAGTATTTGACATCTTTCCTCCAATAAAAAAAAGCATGACACCACCCACATCGGAGCGTTGTCACGCGGTACCATCCGTTTTCATCTGCCTCTGCAGACCTTCATTCTAAGTCCTTGCGTGAGTGAATTCGACCAACTTTCACTGATTGAGCTTGCAGTCACGGCTCAACTCCCTGGGCAGTTTCCATAGGTGTACTAGTCTCACAGACTTCTATTCAATTACTATTCATTCTACCAAAGATTCAGTATTTTTGCAAATAATATTCTATTCGTTAACAGTAATTTCCCCACTGTGGTAGTTGATACTGAGTCCACTCTGAACATTTGGCACAAAGACGTTGAATTCCAGGCTACCGTCTGACGATTTAGCCTCCAGGTGACTTCCTAGAGCAATCAGGTCATCATCATCCGCATAGATCAGTGTGACACGGTAGCGGACACGTTTGTTCTTGTCCAAGGCCCGGCGGACTTTTGTTTCATAGTAGTTTTGCCCAGTAGAATAATCCTCATAGGCCTGATTGGACCAGGCCGTTTGAGTGGCAATATTCTTGGGATTACTGGTTGAGGCGTCAAATCCGTCTAAGCCACCAATCAAGGCATAGCCAAGCAAGTGCCCACGGTCCACCGCATGGTCGTATTCTCCTGGCAAATCATGAACCTGATGCCAACCAGCCGGCGTCCAGGAGGTTCGCCCTTGGCCTGTCTGATCACGGTCCTTGTACTGACGCGTAGATTTAGCCATGAGGGCATTAGCGACAGTTGGAATCTCCTCGCCCTGCACCCGCTTGGTCTTATTATCCGCATAAGGCATACTGGAAACTGACGCATCCAAGTTGGTTTTATTATTATTGATAATGAAGGCACCGGCCCCATTCCATTGGATCGAGCCACCCAGTTGTTTCTTGGCCTCATCCGTCAATACACTGGACGCCAACTCCTTGTCGGGTGTTGATTGACTTGCACTGGACTGATTGACATAGTAGGACAAATCCTGACTTGTAGATGACGGCTGATTAAAAAAGTAACCTCCGCCGACCACCAAAATAGTCACCAGCAGGCTCAGCAAACTAGTCGCCTGTTTTTTCGTTTTATTATTCATCATTTCTCCAAAAAGAAAGTAGGCTACCCTACTTCCCTGTAAATTTATTAATCAATTCCTGCCATTTTTCAGGCGAAAGGACAGACCAAATATTGTCACCATCACCAATGACGCCATAGCCAATCATCAAGCCCACTGCAAACAGAAGGAACATGGTCAAGATGACCAGCAAGACAATCAATAATTGTTTTTTGATATACCCAAACTGTTCTTTATCCATTTTCTACTTCTCCACTCACGCGCTCAATATCTGCTCCCAATCTAGCTAATTTCTCATGGAAACGATAGTAGCCCCTGTCCAGATGACTGAGACGGCCAACAATAGTTTCACCTTCAGCAACAAGTCCAGCTAGAATCAGAGCAGCACTGGCCCGCAAATCAGTCGACATAACTTCAGCACCTTGAATTGGCTGACCACCAGTGATAATCGCTGTATCTCGCAAGATTTCTGAAACAACGTCCATCCGGCGCATTTCTTCCAGGTGCTGGAAACGATTTTCAAAAACAGTCTCAATCATGGTTGACTCACCTTTGGCAACGGCCATCAAAGCCGTAAATTGAGCCTGCATGTCCGTAGGAAATCCTGGATGTGGCATGGTTTTGACCGTCACAGGCTTGAGTTGTTCAATCTGCGAACGCACACGAATACCTGCATCCTCTTCTGTCACTTCCACACCCATTTCAAGCATTTTAGAAATAAGGGGTCGATTGTGCTCCCAGACGGCGTCTTTGACCAGGACATCACCACCAGTAATAGCAGCAGCCACCATAAAGGTACCTGCCTCAATACGGTCCTGAACAACAGGATGCTCTGCACCAGTCAATTCCTCCACACCGTGAATGGTCACCGTTTCCGTACCAGCTCCCTTGACCTTAGCCCCCATCTTATTGAGGAAGTTAGCCAAGTCAACGATTTCTGGCTCTCTCGCAGCATTTTCCAAGACAGTCGTTCCATTGGCTAGAGTAGCAGCCATCATCAGGTTTTGAGTAGCGCCGACACTTGGGAAATCAAGGTAAATCGTTGTCCCCTGCAAACGCTCAGCTGTCGCCTCGATATAACCAGCTCGTTGCTTGATTTTTGCGCCCATGGCCTGCAAACCCTTGAGATGCAAGTCAATCGGCCGGCTACCAATGGTGCAGCCACCAGGCATAGACACCTTGGCATAGCCATTTCGCGCTAAAATTGGGCCCAAAATAACAATCGAAGCCCGCATCTGACTGACGTATTTGTAAGGGGTTTCTGAGCTCAACTTACCGGTCGCATCAATATCGACCGTCTTAGTCTCCTCATCAAACTTAACACGAACACCGAGACCACGAACCACATTATTCATGGTATAAACATCAGACAAAATCGGTACCTGGGTAAAACGAGATTGACCATTTTTTGCTAAAACAGTAGCAGCCAAGAGTGGCAAGACTGCATTTTTAGCCCCTTCGATTTCAACCTGACCCTTGAGAGCAGCTTTCTGACCTCGAACAATAATTTTATCCATGAAATTCCTCTACTTTATGCAAAATTCGTACTGAAAGACCGACCTATGATTACTAACTCCAGGAAGAAGGTCGATACCAGGTAGCCCAGGGCAATTGCAAGAAATAAAATCAGCAAGTTAATTTTTGGCTGATTGTCTCCTGTCACCTTGAGCCAACGTGCCCAATCAACGGTTGTCACCAGAAGATGATGGGCCAAATAGATAAAAAGTATATGACTTAATAATTGTAAAATTGATGTCACCATGTTTCCATTATACCACGAAAAAAGGAAAGAGACCGAACTTAAGTCCAGTCTCCTAGTTATTATTAGTGTTTCCCTACACGGATACGGTTGATAGCCCGTTGGAGGGCAACGGTCGCCCGTTTCTCCAAGTCAGCATTTTGGGTCGTCTGCGCTTCTTGCAATTCACGCTCGGCCCGCAATTTAGCCCGTTCAGCCCGACTAATATCAATGTCCCGCTCCCGCTCAGCAGAATCCGAAACGACCGTAATCTGGTTTTTATTTACCTCGATAATACCACCGTTGACAGCAATCCAGTCAACGTGGTTTTCATCGTCAATACGACGAACCTTGATTTCATCAATTTCCAGTACAGCAATCAGTTCTTCGTGGCCAGGGTAGATACCCATTTCTCCTTCAGGAGTTTTAACCAGAATAAAAGCTGCATGGTGGTCATACTTGATACCATCAGGTGTCACGATTTGAACAGTCATTTGTTCCATAAGCCACCTCTAAAATCTCATTTTAGCAGCCTTGGCAACGACATCTTCAATGGAACCAACATTTCGGAAGGCGTCTTCTGGCAAATGGTCATGTTTACCATCCAAGATTTCCTTGAAGCCCTTGACAGTCTCCTCAACCGGTACATAAGAACCTGGCATACCAGTAAACTGCTCGGCAACGTTGAAGTTTTGTGATAGGAAGAATTGGATACGACGAGCGCGACCAACCAAGGTCTTCTCCTCATCTGACAATTCATCCATACCGAGAATGGCAATGATATCTTGCAGTTCCTGGTAGCGTTGTAGGACACGTTTGACTTCCATTGCTACCTGATAGTGCTCTTCTCCTACAACTTCAGGAGCCAGGGCACGAGATGACGATGCCAATGGATCAACGGCTGGATAGATACCCAATTGGGTCAATTTACGCTCCAAGTTAGTTGTCGAATCCAAGTGGGCAAAGGCTGTTGCTGGAGCCGGATCCGTATAGTCATCAGCTGGTACGTAAATCGCCTGGATAGAAGTAACCGAACCTTTCTTCGTTGACGTAATCCGTTCCTGCAATTGACCCATTTCTGTCGCCAAAGTTGGTTGATAACCAACGGCAGACGGCATCCGACCGAGAAGGGCCGAAACTTCTGAACCTGCCTGCGTGAAACGGAAAATGTTGTCGATGAACAAGAGAACATCCTGACCTTCAACATCACGGAAGTATTCCGCAATAGTCAAACCAGTCAGAGCGACACGCATCCGTGCACCAGGTGGCTCATTCATCTGACCAAAGACCATGGCTGTTTTTTCAATAACGCCAGACTCTTTCATTTCCCAGTAAAGGTCATTTCCCTCACGGGTCCGTTCGCCAACTCCGGTAAATACAGAGATACCACCGTGTTCCTGGGCGATGTTGTGAATCAATTCTTGGATAAGAACTGTCTTACCAACCCCGGCACCACCGAAGAGACCGACCTTACCACCTTTCAAATAAGGGGCCAAGAGGTCAATAACCTTGATACCTGTCTCCAAGATTTCATTGGAAGTAGACAATTCATCAAAGGTTGGTGCCTTCTTATGAATCGGTTCACGTTCTGCATCTTCTGCAAATGGCTCATCCAAATCAATGGTATCACCAAGAACGTTGAAAACACGACCCAAGGTTTCCTTACCAACTGGCACAGAAATGGGACGACCAGTGTCCAAGACTTCCATACCACGAGTCAAACCATCTGTCGACTCCATAGCGATAGTCCGAACAACACCATCGCCCAACTCCAAAGCAACTTCAAGCACAACTTTCTGTTTGGAGTCATCATTTTTATATACAACCAGTGCGTTGTTAATCTCAGGTAGTTTGTCCTCAGCTGCAAACGCAACGTCTACAACGGGTCCGACAACCTGAGTAATTTTGCCTGAACTCATCTTATTTCCTCTATTTCTATTCTTTACCCAAATCAATCAAACACAAACTAGGTTCCTATCTAGTCGTCTACTGAAATTTGATTTGTCCGAGTAAAACTACTAAAGGGCTGATGCGCCTGCTACAATCTCTGTAATTTCTTGCGTGATTGCAGCCTGACGAGCCCTGTTGTATTGAATGGTCAAATCATTGATGACATTTTTTGCATTGTCTGTCGCAGTTTGCATGGCTGTCATACCAGCCGCATTCTCAGCCGTCTTAGCATCCAAAATAGCACCATAAATGGTTGATTCTGCATACTGGGTCAAGAGCTGTTCCAAAATCACTTCACGATTTGGCTCTAACTCAAAGGTAGCTGTGTAACCATCTGTTTCATGATAGTCCAAATCTTCTACTGGCAACATCTGCTGCACACGAACCTGACTGGTCAAGCTATTGACATGGTGGTTGTAACAAACATACAATTCATCAAACAGTTCATTTTTGTACATTTCAACAGACTTGGAAATGATTTTTTGAACTTCTTCAAAGCTAGGATTATCAGCAATTCCCCGCAATTCAAAGACAGGATTGATACCACGCGCACGGAAAAAATCCGCACCCATACTGCCGATAGCAATAATGGCATACTCATCCGGTGAGTCATGGTCTTGATCAATCATGCCCATAACAGCCTTCAGGATACTAGAATTATAAGATCCTTTGAGGCCGCTATCGGATGTAATGACGATATAGCCTGATTTTTGAATCGGACGGCGGAGCAACATAGGATGGCTAGTATCAGATGCAACCAATTCACCATGCAACAAGTCCGTTGTAATCTGACGAACCTTGCTAGCGTAAATCTGGAAGGATTGGGCTAGTTGCTCTGACTTAGCTAATTTTGAGGCCGAAACCATCTGCATGGCACCTGTGATTTGACTGGTTTTCTTAGTTGATGTAATTTTTGACTTGATTTCATTGAGAGAACCTGCCATATTTCACTCCTTTACTTAAAGACAGACTGGTCTTTGAAGGCTTGAATGGCCGCATTCAACTCATCTGTATCTGGAAGATCCTTGGTTGACCGAATAACTTCCAAGAGGTTATCGTAATGCAAATCAAAATAAGCATACAATTCTTCTTCAAAGGTCAAAATATCATCAATCGGCACTGAATCCAAATAACCATTAGTCAAGGCGTACAAAATCAAGACTTGTTTTTCAACAGGTAATGGTTTGTGCAATGGTTGTTTGAGAACCTCGACTGTACGACGACCACGGTTGAGTTTAGCCTGCGTAGCCGCATCCAAATCCGAACCAAATTGCGTAAAGGCCTCCAATTCACGGTAAGATGCAAGGTCGATACGGAGAGTACCAGCCACCTTCTTCATCGCCTTGATTTGAGCCGAACCGCCGACACGCGATACAGAAGAACCTGCATCAATGGCCGGACGAATACCTGAGTTGAACAAGTCATCTTTGAGGAAAATTTGTCCGTCGGTAATAGAAATCACGTTGGTGGCGATATAGGCTGAAATGTCTCCTGCCTGCGTCTCGATAAATGGCAGAGCTGTAATCGAGCCTCCACCCAACTCATCAGATACCTTAGCCGAGCGCTCTAGTAAGCGACTGTGCAAGTAGAATACATCCCCTGGATAGGCCTCACGACCTGGAGGACGACGGAGCAAGAGAGACAATTCACGGTAGGCTACCGCTTGTTTTGACAAATCATCATAGACAATCAAAACGTGCTTGCCTTCGTACATAAATTCTTCCGCCATAGCAACACCTGCATAAGGGGCCAAGAACAAGAGCGGAGAAGGTTGCGATGCAGAGGCTGTTACAATAATTGTGTAGTCCAAAGCACCGTACTGACGAAGGGTTTCTACCTGTGTACGAACCGTTGATTCCTTCTGACCAATGGCCACGTAGATACAAATCATATCTTGGCCTTTTTGGTTGAGAATGGCGTCAATAGCTACAGACGTTTTACCCGTCTGGCGGTCACCGATAATCAACTCCCGCTGGCCACGACCGATTGGTACCAAGGCATCAATGGCTTTCAAACCTGTTTGCAAAGGCTCTGTAACAGATTTACGTTGCATAACACCGGGAGCTGGGTATTCAACTGGACGTGTCTTTGTCGTACGGATTTCTCCTAAGCCATCAACCGGTTGACCGAGCGGATTGATAACCCGACCAATCAAGCCTGAACCAACTGGTACTTCCATGATTTTACCAGTCCGACGGACCACTGAGCCTTCACGGATGTCTGTAAAATCTCCGAGAATGATGATACCAACATCATTGGTCTCCAAGTTTTGAGCCATACCAATAGTATCGTTTTCAAAAATCAGAAGCTCGCCACTCATGGCATTATCTAGACCCTGAGCACGAGCAATTCCGTCACCGATATAGGTCACTACACCTGTCTCAGTATAGTCAAAATCAGGCTGAAAGCCCTCTATTTGTTGTTTTAGTAAAGCGCTAATTTCTTGTGCATTAATCACCAAAAGAACACCACTTTCTATTTTCTAAAGTTTTTTCCTAACGTCATTCAACTGACTGCGTACACTGGCATCAATGACCTTGTGGTTGACCGTCACAATAAAGCCCCCCATCAAAGTATTATTAAGCTCTTCAACAATACTACGAACACGAAGAGAAAAACGTGTTTCTACCAGTCGACGAAGACGCTCTTTTTGTTCTTCTGTCAGCGGATAAACTGAAACCACATGGGCCTCAAATTCATTTTTAAACTTACTAATTTGTAGCTGAGCACGTTCCAGCGTTTCCAGGAGCAAATCAGCATGCCCATCTCGAATCACATCTTCGATAAGGTCATTGATTTGCCAAAAACTGGACTGACGCACAGTCCGAACGAATTCAGCCTTCTCTTCTTTAGAAACAGTCGCTGACAACAAGAGACGATTGAGCTTACTATCATGAATAATGGAAATCAAGGCTGAAATTTGGTCATACATTTCCCAAATCTCTTCATGATCACTAACTTTTTCAGCAAATGATAGAGCATACTTTTGCACCAGGGCATTTTCTCTAGCGTTCATCTACTTGTCTCCTAGTTTATCCAAATAACGATCAATCAATTGACTATGGGCCTGCTGGTCCAAATCTTCCAAGATAATCTTTCCAGCCAAATCAACTGCCAACTCCGCTACCTGTACATGCAGGTTTTCTTGAGCTTCGCGTCTTTCTGCCTCGATTTCAAGCTGAGCCTTTTGTTTCAAACCTTGAATTTCAACATCAGCTTGTTCCAACAAGCGCTTCTTATCTAATTTTGCACGTTCAACAGCATCTTGAATGATTTTTTGACCTTCGATACGGCCTTGAACCAACTCATCTTCTCTCTGTTGTACAAGCTTAGAAGCCTGCGTTAATTTTTCTTCCGCACTATCAATATCATTGGCAATCTTAGTAGCACGTTCTTCAAAAATTCCAGTAATCTTGTCCCACGCAAATAGGCGAATTAAGACGAGTAGGACAGCAAAAGATGCTGTTACCAGAATAAAGTTCCCCAAAACTGTACTTGATTGCATTGCAATAAGTGTTACCATCTTTTCATATTCCCTTTCTTACTCTGCCTCACCACTAATTTTCTTGTTCAAATACATAGACACCAGCATGACAAATACATAGGATTGCAAGCAGGAGATGAACACAGAAAAAGCTGTCCAAATGACGTTTAAGCCAAATGCGATAGGATAAACGAAGGCGCCTTTTTGAGATAATTGCAAGAGGAGAGAAACCAGTACTTCCCCCGCATAGATATTCCCATATAAACGGAGTGCAAGAGAAGCCAGATTGGTCACTTCTTCCAAAATATTCATTGGAGTCATAGCCCATGGCGTTACAAATGCTTTCAAATACTCCTTAAATCCGCGACGACGAATACCTTCGACATGACAAAATACCGTTGCAACGGTAGCAAGACCAAAGTCGTAGGCCATATTGGCTGTTGGAGAGGTCCATAGATTCTGTCCTTGAGCGGTTTCAATCTTTGTCATCAAACCAAGGTTATTGGCAACCAAAAGAAATGTGAAGGCTGTAAAGAAGAAAAGTGCATAGCGTTTTGCATTTTCATCACCCAAATTTCCCTTAGTAAAATTGATAACTAGTTCATACACGTACTCCAAAACATTCTGTTTTCCTTTTGGCTTCAGTTCCATTCGACGACTGGCCCAAAAAACAAGTAAGAAAATAACGGAAATGGTTATAATAGAAACCAATACCATGGTCAGGTCAAAGGTTATGGGACCAAGGGTAAGGGTTGGACTTAAATGTTCTTCCAATGGAGGTTCCCCCCTTTTCTATTTCTCTATTTTCTACTATTTCAAGACAAACATCATAGCCAAGGTTACGAAGAACGTTCCCTCGATAAAGGCAACACCCAAGAATACACCAGCCATTAACTTGCTTTGCATTTCTGGTTGACGTGCAGTCGAACTAAGGTAAGAAGCTACCAACAGTCCCTCACCAATACTTACACCAAGACAGGCTAAACCTAAAGCCAATGCGCCTAAATTCATAACGAATTCTCCTTTTAAAATTTTAATACCATGTAAGGATACTCCTAAAACATCTATTTGTCAAGAAAATACCGTCATTGGAAGCGTTTAATTCGCTTTAATTAATCAAAAAGAAAAGACACTTTTGTCCTTTCTTCCTATTTAATTGACACTTCAAAATGATTTGTTTCCTCAATAAATCGCTGTGCCATTTTTTCACGATTGATTTGTTCAGTATCCAGGGTAATAGCATGGTCTGAAACCAAGTCCGTATCCGCAAAGAATTCGATATGATTGGCCAGATTGTATAAATGAACCGGAGCATCTCCACCAAACTCTCCATCTAGGTTGAGCAAGAGGCGACTGGAATTGTCCAAGTGCTTGATAGATAAGCTCCTGGTCTTGATATACTCGACCAAATTGCTATCTACATGCTTGCCACCGTCCAAGACCTGACGAATCAGATGTAGAATTTCAAAGAGATTGCCTGTTTTCACCATGAGTAAGGTAAAATTGCCGTCATCCAGCTTGGCATCCGGTACAATTTGCTCAAATCCTCCGATAGAATTGGTCAGGGCCACAAAAATCATGGAGACAGACCCTTCAAAAATCCCCTTGTCATGTTGGACACGAACCGGTGTAAACTGGACCTGCGGCAATAACTCTGCCCCTTTGACCACATAGGCCAGGTAGCCAAACATGGTCTTGAGCTGGCTAGGCACACTATAAGTCAATTCAGTCAAGGTGCCCAGGGCAGCAATATTGATAAAGTAATGCTCCTGGGAATAGCCGTTCTTCACGTTCTTAGCCAGACCAATATCCATTAAAATGGTCTGATTTTTTCCAATCAACTTGGCTGCCTCAACTGGATTCCCCCGTGGAACCTTTAGGGCACGGGCATAGTCATTGGTCGTGCCTGTTGGAATAATCGCCATACGAGGTCGTTTTTCAAGCGGAGCAATGCCATTGACTACTTCGTTAATAGTGCCGTCACCACCAGCAGCAATGACCAAGTCAAATCCAGCCAGGGCTGCCCGTCTAGCCTCGTTTTTAGCTGAATCTTTTTCTGGAGTAGTCTGAAAGGCAGAGGTTTCATAACCAAATCCTTCCAAAACATTCAGCACTTCTGCTACATTTTTCTTCATGATTTCTTGTCCCGAGGTCGGGTTATAGATCAATCTTGCACGTTTTTGTTCTTCCATGATTTCCTTAGAGGCTCTCTAACCAGACCTCGTCTCTTATTTCAATTCCTAATTCTTGGGCCTTGGCCAACTTACTTCCAGCATCTGCGCCAGCGACGACTAGATTGGTTCTCTTGGAAACAGAGCCAGCTACATTAGCACCCAAAGCCTCCAGTTTGGCCTTTGCCTCACTGCGTTTCATCCGTTCCAACTTACCTGTCAAGACAACCGTCATGCCAGATAAAGCTGCATCCGTCGCTACTTGTTGACCTAAATAGGCTAGATTGACACCGGCTTCTTTCAGTTCGCTCAGCAATTTCTGCGCACCTTCGCTAGAGAAATAAGTTACCAGCGATTGGGCGATGACCTGTCCCAAACCTTCTAGGCCAGAAATAGTTTCTAAGTCAGCCTGTGCCAGATTTTCCAAATCACCCAAGGCCGTCAGCAAAATCTTACTAGCCTTGCTACCAACGTGGCGAATACCCAAGCCGAACAGCAAGCGCTCCGCTGAATTGTCTTTCGATGCCTGAATAGCCTGATAGAGTTTTTCAGCTGATTTTTCCTTGAAACCTTCCAAGGTCAGCAAATCTTCAACTGTCAGCTTGTAGATGTCTGCCACATCATGGACCAGACCAGACTGGTAGAGTTTTTCTACAATCGAAGTCCCCAAGCCGGCAATATTCATGGCATCTCGGCTGGCAAAATGCTCTAGCTTGCTCATGAGCTGGCTTGGGCAAAGGGGATTGATACAGCGTAGGGCCACCTCGTCCTCATAATGCTGCAGGTCACCTGAACAGCTTGGACAAGCAGTTGGTATTGGCATCGGTTCTTGGCCATTTCGGTATTTGTCCACGACTTTGAGGACAGCTGGAATGATGTCACCAGCCTTGTAGACGATAACCGTATCGCCGATTCTGATATCTTTTTCAGCAATATAGTCGACATTGTGGAGTGTGGCGCGGCTAACAGTGGTTCCTGCCAATTGAACTGGGCTGAGGTTGGCTGTCGGTGTTACCACACCAGTCCGGCCGACTGTCCAGTCGACAGACAGGATTTCCGCCTCTTTTTCCTCTGCTGGGAACTTATAAGCCACCGCCCATCGGGGCGCTTTGACAGTGAAGCCCAATTCTTCCTGGACAGCTAGGTCATTAACTTTGATAACGATACCGTCTATCTCATAGGGCAAACTGTCTCGCTGCTCTGCCATTTTTTCAATAAAAGCCCAAACAGCGTCCATATCAGCCGCCAACTGATAGTCGTGGTTGGTCACAAAGCCAAGTCTGTCCAGCTTGTTAAGGACCTCCGACTGGCTGGTCGCCTCTGTCGGGCTGGCCTCCTGGTAGAGGAAGGTCGCGAGTCCGCGCTGGGCAACGACACCTGTATCCAGCTGGCGGAGAGTTCCTGCAGCAGCATTGCGAGGATTGGCAAACTCAGCCTCACCAGCCTCCTGCCTCTGGGCATTGACCCGTTCAAAGGAAGTTTTAGGCATGTAGCACTCGCCCCGAACAGTCATGTCGATAGGCTCTGCCAGGGTCAGCGGAATATCCGCCACACGCTTGAGGTTTTCCGTGATATTTTCACCGACACTGCCGTCTCCACGGGTAGCACCGACCACCAGCTGGCCAGCCTCGTAGGTCAGGGAAATGGATAGACCATCAATTTTCAACTCACAAATATAGCTGGCACCTGGAAATTCCTTGCGGACACGCTGGTCAAAGGCGTCCAACTCCTCACGAGAAAAGGCATCCTGCAAGCTAAAAAGGGGATAAACGTGGCTGTATTTTTCAAAACCGTCCAAGATTTTTCCGCCGACACGGTGGGTCGGACTGTCTGGCAAAACCAGTTCTGGGTGGGAACTTTCTAATTCCACCAATTCACGATAAAGCTTGTCATATTCAGCATCGGACACGCTTGGTTTATCAAGTTGATAATATTCTTTGGCATACTGGTTGAGGATGGCAACCAGCTCTTCAATTCTTGTTTTCATAATCTATATTATAACACGATTTTAATCATTGTAACTCAAAAATGAACAGGACAAAATAGAATTGATTGAACAAGTTTAGCAGTGCATTACACATTCTACATAGAGAAAGAGAAATGAAAATTGAAATTATAGACTATCACCAGAATATAAGGATTATGGTCACTTTGAATGCTCATCTGAATAATAACTAATCAGTAGGATATTATTAAAATAGGCAGTATTATTATAAGTCTTCTAAATAAACGAAGGATTATCACTTTTAATTTATCCATTAAAACTATATAATAGGTATTAGAATGGAGGTCTTACATGGCTATTACGTATAAACGACAAGATGAACTTGATACTTTATTTGAGCAATTTGCACGTATTGAACAATTCGATGACAAAGAGGATGTAAATTCGGTTGCTCCTAAACAAAAAGAAATTCAAGTGAAAGATTGAATTTTCTGACAATTTTAGATATAATAGATGTTATATTCAACAGATAGGAATGAAATTATGTCATCACATGTATTGTTTACAATTTTTGGTGCTAGTGGCGACCTTGCCAAGCGCAAACTCTATCCATCCCTTTTTCGTCTTTATAAGGCAGGCCATATCCGAGAAAATTTTGCAGTAATTGGTACAGCTCGCAGACCTTGGACCAAGGAATTTTTTGAACAAACTGTCATTGAATCACTAGGTGATTTGCCTGACACACCGCGACAAGCTCATGAATTTGCTAGTCATTTCTACTACCAAAGCCATGATGTCAATGATACGGAACATTATGTAGCTCTTCGTAAATTGCAGGACGACTTGTGTGAAAAATACGATACCCAGCACAACAAGGTCTTCTTCTTATCCATGGCTCCTGAATTCTTCGGAACCATTGCCAAACATCTTAAATCTGAGCAGATTGTTGATGGACAAGGTTTTGAACGCTTGATTATTGAAAAACCTTTCGGAACTAGCCTTGCTACAGCTACCAAACTCAATGATGAATTAGCAGCAGCCTTCAATGAAGACCAAATCTACCGTATCGACCATTACCTAGGTAAGGAAATGGTGCAAAATATCTTTGCGGTTCGCTTTGCCAATATCATTTTTGAGCATATCTGGAACCGCGATTACATTGACAATGTCCAAATCACATTTGCTGAAGCGATTGGTGTTGAGGACCGTGGGGGCTACTACGACCATTCTGGTGCCTTAAAAGACATGGTGCAAAACCATGCCTTACAAGTCCTTTCACTCTTGGCAATGGATAAGCCAGCCAGCTTCAAGGAGGAAGATGTCCGAGCTGAAAAAATCAAGGTCTTCCAACACCTTCGTCAGCCTTCTGATGAAGATCTCAAACGCAACTTCATCCGTGGTCAATATGCAGCAGGTTCCATCGACGGAAAAGACTACGTTAGCTACTTGGATGAACCAAATATTGCTGAAGCTTCTCAGACGGAAACCTTTGCTGGAGGGGTCTTCTTCGTTGATACTGACCGTTTCCGTGATGTACCTTTCTTCTTCCGGACAGGTAAACGCCTGACAGAAAAGGGCACGCGCGTGACCATCACCTTCAAGCATGCGGAAGATATTTTTGGTCAGCCTTCTGAAGCCAATGTCTTGACCATCTTCATCCAACCAACTGAAGGCTTTATGCTCTCTATCAACGGTAAGGAAGTTGGTTCCCACTTTGCTCTTACTCCTGCCAAACTCAACTTCCGCCACAATGCAACGGCACTTGGTAATTCACCTGAAGCCTACGAAAAACTATTTTTCGATGTGCTAAATGGTGATTCTACTAACTTTAGCCATTGGGAAGAAGTGAAAGCAAGCTGGAGCTTGATTGACCGCATTGTTGATTTGTGGGCAAATAACCAAGTCTCACTCCACACCTACCCAGCAGGAACCATGGGACCACAGGCTGCCTTTGATTTACTAGAAAGTTACGGCTGCAAGTGGGTTTGGACACCAGATGTCTGGTATCGTGAACGTGGCTTATTGAAATAAGATATAAAAACTGGAGTAATCCAGTTTTTTTCGGAGATATTTATGACTGAACTAAACACCATTCTCACCCAACTTGAAGCAGCCAGTCATGCTGGCACCCTCAAGCGCTATGAAAAAATTGGCGAAACCAAGCCCTACTACGGCGTTCCAATGGGAGCTATTTCTGGTATTGCCAAGGCCTATAAAAATCGACTGGACTTGTTTGCCCCACTCTGGCAAACGGGGGTCCTAGAGGCACAATATTTAGCAATTCAAATTGCAAAAAATAAGCCTGACCAGCTTCCCCAAGCTGACCTAGAGAATTGCCTCAATGAAGAAGTTTCTGTCAATGTCTTAGACAAGCTGGCTTCTATCATTCTCAGCAAACGAAAAGACAGCAGGGATTGGGAAGAAACCTTGCTTGCCCAAAAACCAGCCATCTTTCAACGCCTAGGCTGGTTCCTTCGCGCCAAATACTTTGCTGGCAAATCCGCTTCAAATCAAGAAATTGAAGAAACTCTAGACCAAATTCGCCAGCATTTGCAAACCGCTGACCCGCTTGTCCAATGGACCATGAACCAATGCTTGGTGGAGATTGCAGTTGCCTATCCTGACTATCTGGAGCAAGGTCTTGCAATCGGTCAGGAACTCGCTGTCTATTCCGATATGAAGGTTCCAAAAGGCTGTACTTCTGCCTACGCACCCGACTGGATTGAGGCATTGTTGAGGAGGAAATAAGATGCAACATAAAGGAACTCAGGTATTAGAAACCCAACGCCTAGTCTTACGCCCTTTTCAAGCAAGCGATGTTGAGCCTGTTTTCCAAAACTGGACTTCAGATGAAAAGGTTACCACCTATCTGACCTGGCCAACTCATCAGACACTCCAAGATACTGAAGACTATGTCCAGTTCTGTATCCAATCCTATTCACAGGAAAAAACATACAGGTGGGTAATCGAGCTCAAAGAAAGTAAGCAACCCATTGGAGATATTTCCGTCGTCAATCTAGATGAACGGGTACAGGCTGCTGAATTAGGTTGGGTGTTAGGTAGTAGGTGGTGGGGACAAAATTACATGCCCGAAGCGCTTGAAGCAGTCACTCAATTTCTACTGGAAGAAGTTGGTTGTTTACGGATTACGGCTGTTCACGATAGTGAAAATCGTCCTTCTGGTCGCGTCATGGAAAAAGTCGGTATGGCCTACGAAGGAACTCTCCGCCAAGCCGCTCGAAACAATCGTGGCATTGTGGACATTGCCATTTACTCCCTACTGCATACAGATAGAAAAAGTCGCTAGTTTTTCAACTAACGACTTTTTTCAATATTACACCAATCCTTCTAAGAGTCCACGCATGAACTCTTCAGACCTGAATTCTCCGATGTCATCGATTTTCTCACCGAAACCGATTAACTTAACTGGAATATCTAGTTCCTGACGAATAGCAAGAACGACGCCACCTTTTGCAGTACCGTCTAGCTTGGTCAAAACAAGACCTGTCAATGGAGTAATTTTCGCAAATTCCTTGGCTTGACTAAGGGCGTTTTGTCCTGTCGAGGCATCTAGTGCTAAGAGGGTTTCATGCGGTGCATCAGGCAGAGTCCGTTTGATAATGCGACCGATTTTTTCCAGCTCTGCCATAAGGTTTTCTTTATTTTGCAAGCGACCTGCTGTGTCAATCATGAGAATATCCACGCCTTCTGCCACGGCACGTTTGACCCCATCAAAAACCACACTAGCTGGGTCTGACTTTTCAGGTCCTGTGACCACTGGCACATCGACACGGCGACCCCACTCGACCAGCTGGGCTACCGCACCCGCACGGAAGGTGTCCGCTGCGACCAACATGACCTTCTTGCCAGCCTGCTTGTACTTGTAGGCCAACTTACCGATAGAGGTGGTCTTCCCAACCCCGTTGACACCGACAAAGAGCATGACTGTCAAATCATCTTGGAAATTGATCTGCTCGCTAAACTGATCATCTTTTTCGTAGATATCCACTAACTTTTCGATGATAACTCGGCGGAGTTCTTCCGTCTTTTTAGCCTTCTGTAGCTTGGCTTCATAGCGGAGCTCCTCTGTTAGCGTAGAAGCAACCTGCACCCCTACGTCTGACAAAATCAGCATTTCTTCCAACTCTTCGAAAAATTCCTCATCAACCGAACGGAAGTTGGCAAAGAACTCATTGAGCCTTGCCCCAAAGCCTGTGCGGGTCTTTTTCAAGGTCCGCTGGTATTTGTCCTGCTCACTTTCTTGCTCTACTGGAACAACTTCCTCAACAGGCTCTTCTTTGGCCTTGGTTTGAATAGCTGGGTCAAGCCCCAGCTCCTGTGCTTCTTTGACACGGGCCGCAGCAGCCTCCTTGGCAGCATAATACTGGGCCATCATATCCAAAGTCCGTTGTTTTTGAGCTTCTTGCTCTGCTGAGAGGTCTGCATTCTCCGCAGATTCCTCTGCAACAGCAGTTTCTAGAGCAACTGATTCAGTTTCAGATACTTCTGTATCTTCACTAGAATCTAACTGTTCCGTCTCCACTTCCTCAACAAGAGAGACTTGCTCTTCTTGTTTTTCTTGTCCAAATAATCGATCAAATAATCCCATACTAGTCCTCGTTTAATACATAATGTTCGATTGCCCAGGCAATCCCATCCTCATCGTTGGTTTTTGGCAGAACAAGCTTGGCCGCAGACTTGATTTCATCAGTCGCATTAGCCATGGCAACACCCAAACCTGCCCATTCGATCATAGACAAATCATTACCTTCATCACCACAGGCCATGACTTCTGACTGGTCAATGCCTAGATGAGCTATCAACTTAGCCAAACCATTTGCCTTGTGAACACCTTTGGGGCTCCACTCAAGCAAAATATCGCGTGATTTGAAAATCTCGAAACGATCGTACAATTCCGCAGGAATTTTTGGAATTTGTCCATCTAGAAATGCTGCATCTATTGCTGAGACTGCCTTATTGTAGACAAAATCTTCTGGCAGGTCCTCATCAGTCACAGGGATTTTATTCAAAAGTGGATTGGCAGTCAGATAGAGAGATTCATGGGCTGCCGGAAGAGAATAGACATCCCCACCATAGAGAACATCCAAAGGCAGGTCCAACTGATTGGTCACCTGACGAATGGCACGAACATCGTCGATGCTAAAGCCTATTTTATCCAAAATGCGGCCTGTATTTTCCTGAACCAGACCACCGTTAAAAGTGATAGAATATTGATTTTCTCCAAGTAAATCTAGTTCTTCTAAGAAACCTCCAATAGCTTGCAAGGGACGACCTGTGGTCAGAACCACATAGACACCACGCTCATGCGCAGCTTGCAAGGCCTTTTTATTTGCTTCTGAAATCCGTTTGTCAGATGTCAGTAGCGTTCCATCCAAATCCAATGCAATCAACTTAATTGCCATATACTACCTCCTCCAAATAGGTCAAAACTGCATCGTCATTGCAGTGACCGATAATCTTATCTGCGACTGCCTTGACTTCAGGGCGAGCATTCTCCGTCGCAATGGCCAGGCCAGCAAATTCCAGCATTTCCAGGTCATTTTGATTGTCCCCGAAAGCTGTTACATCCTCTGCCGTCAATCTAAGATGCTGACAAAGATGACCAAGACCGACCGCCTTGTGCACACCTGATAGGATAATGTCAATAGAGGTAAATCCTGTCGTTACCGCTGAAAGATTGCCAAAATGCTGGTTGATCCAATCCTGGGCCTGCTGGCGTTTTTCCTCCGCAACATAGATGTTGAGCTTGATGACCTCCTCCGTCACCTGTTCAAAAGAAGCTATCAGACGAATATCTTGATAATAGCCCGACAAATCACGCAAAAGATCGTCCTCAACAGCTTCCAGCATATAAGAACCCGACAAACTAGACAGGGTGACATGGTGAGCTTCCACAATGCCACTGGCCACCAGCTCCTCAATCAGCCTCAAATAAACCGAGCTCGGAATAGGATTGTCCATAAAAATTAGCTCATCCTGATAGGACACAACCGCCCCATTTTCCGCCACAAAGGCGATACGATGTTCAAATCCCGCAAAAACTTGCTTCAAGCTGGGGTAGGACCGACCGCTGGCAGCCACAAAAAGATAATCCCTATCCTCAAAAGCATCCAATAGCCGGCCAAACCGCTCCTTATCAAAGCTATGGTCCTCTCGCAAAAAAGTCCCATCCATATCACTAGCAAATACTTTCTTTATCATAGTTTCTCCACATCTTTCAGTTTGACGGACACAATCTTGGACACGCCCGACTCCTGCATGGTCACACCATACATGGCATCCGCCGCCGCCATGGTCCCCTTACGGTGGGTCACGACGATAAACTGACTCTCCTTATCAAAGCGATTGAGATAATCCCCGAAACGCTTGACATTGGCCTCATCCAAAGCCGCTTCTACCTCGTCCAGAATAACAAACGGGATGGTCTTGACACGGATAATGGAAAATAGCAGAGCGAGAGCCGAGAGGGCCTTTTCGCCACCAGACATAAGGTTGAGCGACTGGATTTTCTTCCCCGGAGGCTGGACAGAAATTTCCACCCCCGCAGTCAAAATATCATTGTCCGTCAGTATCAAATCCGCAGAACCTCCGCCAAACATCTGTCTGAAAGTCTGCTTGAAACTACCGCGAATTGCCTCAAAGGTAGCCTTAAAGCGTTCCTTGACCTCGTCATCCATCTCATGAATGGTCTCCAGCAGTAAATCACGCGCCGACAAAATATCTGCCCGTTGCTCATTAAGGAAAATCAAGCGACTGTTGACTTCATCATACTGCTCAATAGCATCCAGATTGATAGGTCCTAGCGCTCGAATAGCTCGTTCCAAATCCTTGAGCACCTGCTCAGCCAGTGGCAAATCCTCAACAAGTCTTGCCTGAGACTGAGCCGCCTCAAAGGTCAGTTTGAATTGCTCGGTCAGATTGGTCAATAAATGACGCAATCTGTCACCGACTTGCTCCACATCGGCCTCCAACTTGGCCTGCTTGCGAATGAGGTCGTCATTCTTGGCACGCGCCTGTTGCAACCGCCCTTCCAAATCCTCAAATTGCCCCTCAATATCTTCTAATTCAAACTTGAGGCGGATGAGAATCTGATTGGTATCAGTCTGCTTGGTCGTCGCAGCCTGCAATTGTTCCTCCAGAACATCCAGACTGGTATCTTCCAAGGCAACCAATTTTTGGTCAATGACATCCTGCAACATCAGGATTTCCTTTTCAATCGCCACTTGTTCGTCCTGCAAACGGCGGAGATCCGTCTGTTCAAAGCGCAGTTGACTGGTCCATTCCGTCTGTTCCAAGGTCAACTGACCCTTCTGATTGCGCAGGCGCTCCAAACTTTCTTGGATGCTGTCGCGATCGTCCCGCACCTGTTGGATTTGCTCTTCTAATTGTGCTTTTTTCTGGTTTAAACTATCAACCAGTGTAATTTCCTTGTCCGCCTGCTCCTGCAATTCTGAGAGGATTTCTGGACTGACTTGGCTGATTTGCAAGTCATAGCGCGCTCTTACCTGCACCAAGTGTTGCTCGGCTTGTTCCAGATGGATCTGAGCAGATTGTTGGGCCAGACGCGCCTCCTCACCTTGAGATTTAATTTCTTCAAGTGTAGATCTTGTCTGGTCCAAATCTTCTTTTCGGCTGGCAACAAGGCCTTCCTGCTCCTTCTGCTTACGAGACAGCTCTGCTATTTCGCCCACAAGGGCATCCAATTCCGGCTTGATAAAGGTCGTATTGTTGTTGCGGTTGCTACCCCCGGCAAAGGCACCACCGGGACGGATTTCAGAACCATCCATAGTGACTATCCGCACCTGAAACTTTGTCGCTCGCGCCGCTTGATTGGCTTGGTCAATGGTCTCAAAAATGGCAATGGTCCCCAGTAGATTTTGGAAAATATTTTCCAAATGCGCTTGGTAGGTCACCAAATCACTGGCCATGCCCAAAAAACCGGGTGTCGCCTGCAAAATTGCCAGCTGCTGATTCGCCAAACTACGAGGTTTAATGGTCGTCAAGGGCAGGAAGGTCGCCCGACCCTGACGCTTGTCTTTCAGATAAGCAATCGCCCGCTTGGCAGTCGACTCATCCGCTACAATGACGTTCTGGCCGGCACCACCCAAGGCGATTTCCAGTGCCGTCTGATAGCGTGTATCAAAGGTCAATTGCTCGCTGACCGCACCAATAATGCCACCGATAGTCGGCGCTGCCTGCAAGACCGCCTTGACACCTGCATAAAAGTTCGAATGATTTTTTAAAATGGCCTCTAAACTTGACTGGCGCGCCTGCTTAGACTTAATCGCATCTAAGAGGTCGAACATGGCCGACTGTTGCTCCTTGTAAGCTTGCTCCGCTTGGCTCACCTGCATTTCTGCCTGACGGTAATCGGTCAAGATGTCTCGCAAATACTGTTCGGTCTCGGCTAATCTGGTCTGACCGGCTGCCTGCTCTTTCTCTGCTGTCTCTTTTTCAGCCTGCAAGCGGGTCAATTCCTCCGACTTGCTTTCTGATAGGCTGATTTGATTGGCAATTTCCTGCTGCAATTTGGTCAATCGGTTGGACGCCTCCGCCTCCGCCTGCATAAGGGCTACATATTGCTCCCGCAGATGGTCCAAGACTTGGTCTGGATCTTCTGAAAAATAAGAAATTTCCTTGTCCACGGCCGCAATCTCTGCCTTTAAGGCAGACAATTTTTCTTCCAACTCTATCATGGCCGCAGTCTTTTTCGCCACTTCTTCTCTTACCGTAGCCAATTTGTCCTGCATGCTTTGCAGACGGACTTCTGCCTCTTGGCGACTGGTTTCATTCTGGCTGGACTCCAACTTATGGACTTCGATTTTTCGTTCCAAGTCACTGATTAACTTGGTCAAGTCCAAGAGGACAGCCTGTTCCCGCTCCATTTGCTGGGTCAAAGCATGACGATGTGATTTCAGTCGCTGATTTTCCTCTTCCAGCTGGTCACGCTGTTGGTAATAGGTGGTCAAATCCGCCTTGACCTGTACCAATTCTTCTTCCTTAGCTGTTAATCTTTCCTTGCTCCCTTTGAGCTGGGCCACCAAGACATCCAAATAGAGCTCCTTGCGCTCTGCATCCAATTCCAAAAATTTCTTGGCCGTCTGCGCTTGTTTTTCCAAAGGCTTGACCTGATTGTCCAACTCATAGATAATATCGTCCAAACGATCCAAATTTCCCTGAGCCTGGGCTAACTTGCTCTCGGTTTCTTTCTTTCTGGTCTTGTACTTTAGGACACCAGCCGCCTCCTCAAAAATAGCTCTGCGTTCTTCCGGCTTGGAATTAAAAATCGCCTCAACCCGACCTTGGGAAATAATAGAAAATGAATCCCGTCCCAGACCAGTATCCATAAAAAGGTCATGCACATCCCGCAGGCGAACTTTTTTCCCGTCAATCAGATACTCGCTGTCGCCCGACCGATAAATCTGGCGCTCCACCTTGATTTCTTTTTCCTTCCCAGCAATAAAGCCAGAAGAATTATCCAGCGTCACCGTCACCGATGCGTAATTGAGCGGCTTCCGATTTTCCGTCCCTGCAAAGATGACATCCGGCATCTTGCCACCGCGTAGGCTCTTAGCAGATGACTCACCCAGTGCCCAACGCAGACTTTCTGTAATATTGGATTTGCCTGAGCCATTGGGACCGACAACGGCCGTCACTCCACGGTCAAAAACCACCTTGGTCTTGTCCGCAAAGGACTTAAAGCCCTGCATTTCAATTGATTTCAGATACATACTTATCCTCTAGCCTCCACAGCATTTTTTGCGGCGGCTTGTTCAGCTAATTTCTTGGATCGACCAGTACCTCGACCGATGACACGACCGTCTGCTGATACTTCGACTTCAAAGGTCTTGTCATGAGCAGGTCCAGACTCCGCAACGACTTGGTAGGAAATCACAATCTCTCCGTTGACCTGCAAGAGTTCTTGCAAGGTTGTCTTGTAGTCCGTCACCCGCTCGAAATTCCCCACTTCTAGGCGCGGTATCATCACCTTGTGCAGAAATTCCTCTACGGTCTTTTCGCCCTTATCCAATAGCAGAGCTCCTAAGAAAGCCTCGAAAGCATCCCCAAGAATGGTGTCGCGATTGCGTCCACCAGACTTTTCTTCCCCCTTGCCCAATCGTAGGAATTTATCAAAGCCACAGGCCCGTGAAAATCCTGCCAAAGACTCTTCCCGAACAAAGGTCGAACGCATCTTGGACATCTCGCCCTCCGGACGATCTGGATATTTCTTGTACAAATATTTTGAAATCATTAACTGAAGAACAGCGTCTCCTAAAAATTCCAAGCGCTCATTATGTGAAATTTTTAGAAGGCGATGCTCGTTGGCATAAGATGTGTGGGTAAATGCTGTTTCCAATAGGCTCAAATCTGAAAAATCAATCTCGTAATCTGCCAGTAATGTTGCGTGTAACTCTCGCATGATGTGCTCCTTTCCGGCCTCCTGACCACAGAAAACCTATTCTATATTATACCATAGATTCCACATGTAGCGGGAAAGCAACCTTGGAACCAAGGCATAAAAAGACCTTGTACTCTCTCAGTACAAAGTCCTACTAAATACCCGTTGTGCTAGTTAATTCTAGCCAAATAAAAAAACTTTGCGTATCATAAACTCAAAACAACCACGAAATGAGGGAATGATATGCAAAGCCAACATTATTATCTCGCAAATCCCAATTAAACACATGTTATTTTTTCAAAAATCTTTACCCAAGTTCTCGCTTTATATGAGCGATTTGTTCCCCAGGAGGTTCGAAATCGGCGAAACATCCACCTACAAAAACAGTCTGATGTCGTTATTATCGCTAATTATCTTTGGGCAATTCAAGAGGGCTGCCGGACGGCAAGTGCTATTTACCGTGCGATTCGTCATAATCTCTTCCCTGACAAGTTCCCAGAATACTCTCGATTTTTCCGTATCTGTCAAAATCTTGCTCAAAGTATTCAACGTATGCGCTATTTTATGGTCTTAGATCTTTGTCAAACCTGCTCGTTCGGCTTGATTGACAGCTTTCCTTGTGCCCTATGTCACCCCATTCACAACATGAGAGCTACATTGTTGTCAGAGGTGGCAGACATTGGCCATAATGCAACTAAGAAAATCCATTATTATGGCTTGAAATTTTCAGTTCTTGTCAGCAATAGTGGGTTTCCTATTGATTATGTTGTCACACCCGCATCTATTTATGATGGCGATGTTGCTTTGGAGCTACTTGAAAATAGCCCATTTCCAATCGTTTATGGAGATAAAGGATATGTGGATAGACAGACAAAGGCAGCGTTAGCAGACTGTGATATCCAGTTAATTTCTCAACTCAGAAAAAACATGATGGATTATTCATGGCTAGAAAATTACAAAATAAGTCGATTGAGGAAACCAGTGGAGACCGTATTTTCTAGCTTAGAGCAGTTTGGAATGGAGGCTTTACGTTGCCGAAACATTCAGGCGCTCAAAGTTAAGACAGAAGCTATATTACTTGTGTACTGACCCAAAAAAGTTGGACAAATAATTATTGAAAGGATTTAGTTCTGTATTGGACAGGACTAAGTCCTTTTAATTTTGCTTTGATTCGTTTGTTGTTGTAGTAAAAAATATAATCTGTAATAGCTTCCTCAAGCTCGTCAAGTGATTGATAAGATGTCTCGAGTCCATAAAACATTTCAGATTTGAGAATGCCAAAGAAAGACTCCATCATCCCATTATCTGGGCTATTCCCTTTGTGGGACATGGATGGTCGAATGCCTTTGGTTTCCAAAAAGTAATGGTAAGACTGGTGCTGGTATTGCCAACCTTGATCGCTGTGGAGAATAGTCCCACTGTATAAATCTGCTGGAAAAGCCTTCGCAAGCATGGTTTGAACCTGTTTCAAGTCAGGTGACCGAGACAGGGTAAAATCAATAATCTCACTATTATAGCCGTCAAGAACAGGCGATAAGTAGAGTTTCCCTTCAGGCAAAGCAAACTCCGTCACATCGGTATAACATTTTTCATAAGGCTTAGATCCCTCAAACTGACGTTTAATCAGATTATCAGCCTTCTTACCCACCTCACCTTTGTAAGAAGCATACTTGCGCTTACGACGAATACGAGCCGCTAAGCCCATGACTGTCATCAAGCGCTGCACCTTTTTGTGGTTGATGAAGAAACCTCGATTTCTGAGTTCTAAATAAATCCGACGATAGCCGTAATTCCCTTTATGGTCATCATAAATGGCTTGAATTTCAGCCTTAATTGCTTTGTTCTTGTCGGGTTTATCCAGTTGCTTGACTTGATAATAATAAGTTGAGCGAGGCATTTTAGCTGTCGCAAGTAGGAGGTCTAGTCGGAATCCTCCTTGGACCATATCTCTAATTGTTTCTGCTGTTCGCGCACTAGTGCTTCGTCCCTCAAGCGAAGTTCTCTCAACTTTTTTAGGAAGGCCACCTCAGTTCGAAGACGTTCATTTTCCTCTTGAAGGCGCTCTAATTCCGTCATCTCTTCCCAGGTTTTCTTGCGTTTGCGTCCCATCTTGCTCGGTCTCCCTCTTGGTTTTTCAAGAATAGTATACCCGTTTTTCTTGTATTGTGCTATCCAATTGGGAAGCATTCCTCGATTTGGCAAGGCATAATCAAGGGAAACTAAGAGTTGAGAACATCCATGAATCAAGACCTTATCCATTATTTCTTGCTTTAGTTCAGGTGAATAATACCTATTTTTACCTTTTTCAACGATTTCCACGCCATATCGATCCATGAGTTTTATCATGTATGCGAGATTAGCAATAGTGACCTTGTATATCTGGCTAAGGTTGACCCACGACATGCCACTCTTTCTAAGCAAATATATTTCTAGTTTATCTTCATAACTTAATTTCATAAGAAAAACACCCCAATCGTTAGATTTTGTGTCTAACTTTTGGGGTGCAGTTCACTTATCTATTCTCTTTTGCTTAAAAGCAGTCATACTGAATTTGGTATTAGCTTAAAATATTCCCTTGCTTACGCTTGATTAACTAGCACAACGGGTATATATACTCTATTTTGCATACTTATTGATTGGACAAGTCAATTGTTTTTGAGCAAGGCTAGTCCCCCTTAAAAAAGAAAAAGAAAACGAACAAATCATCGGCTCTTGTAATTCCAGATGTTTGTCCGTTTCTGATACTAATTCTTAAGCAAAATCCATTCCGCTTTATTCAGCTTTTTTGCGACCAATCCAGAAACTAAAGCCTAGGGAGGCAAGTAAGAATCCTAAAAGACTTAGATTGTTTCTCTCCCCTGTTTCAGGTAAACGATTGGAAGTTGACATGTTTGAATTGCTACTTGTCAAGGTGGCACTTAACTGGCCTGCCTGCTTCTTAGATACAGCTACCAACGGTAACACAGCTGGCTTGGTCTCCGTATTTTTCTGCCGTTGCTGTAACAATGAGACGGCTGGCATTGCCGGAGTATAAACTTCACTTCTTGTTACTGTTAGAGGCAAGGTACCACTTGGAATAAAATGAGTAACCCCCTTGCCTTTTGCAGTCACCAACGGTTCTAAAATGCCTTCCGGTAATTCATGACGAACTCCACCTCCATTTGCCGTTTCAAGTGGTGGAAGAATACCGACTGGCAATTCATGACGAACTCCACCTCCATTTGCTGTTTCAAGAGGTGGGAGAATTCCGACCGGCAATTCATGAGTAACTCCCTTGCCTTTGGCAGTAACCAACGGTTCTAAAACACCTGCTGGCAATTCATGACGAACTCCACCTCCATTTGACGTTTCAAGAGGTGGGAGAATTCCGACTGGCAATTCATGGGTAACTCCCTTGCCTTTTGCAGTAACCAACGGTTCTAAAACACCTTCTGGCAAGCTATGTTTGACAACTTCTCCATTTTTTATTGTGAGAATATGAAGGGGAACTACAAGCTCTTCATGGCTGAGGTCATCATAGACCACACGAACAGTCATGGAGTGGTCGCCACTAGACTGTGGAAGTGGAGTGACTACTACAACATCAAATTGACCTACTTCTGCTGGTAGACTGATTTGCTTCACAATTTCATCTGTTGTTTCCTCACTATTGCTTGCCGGTAGGACACGGGCTTCCCCATTAACGTGTGGCTGGTAGCGATCCGCTTTAGGAAGAACTCCTGCTGGCAAGCTGTGTTTGACAACTTCTCCATTTTCTATTGTGAGAATATGAAGAGGTATTACAAGCTCTTCTACGCTGCGATCATCATAGACCACACGAATAGTCATAGAGTGGTCGCCACTAGACTGTGGAATTGGAGTGACTACTATAACATCAAATCGACCTACTTCAGCTGGTAGACTGATTTGCTTCAAAATTTCAGCTGTTGTTTCCTCACTACTGCTTGCCGGTAGGACACGGGCTTCTCCATTAACGTGAGGCTGGTAGCGACTTGCTTTTGATAGAACCAAGACTACTGGAATCTCAATCGTTTTACTACTAGTGATAGCTGTCAACGCTGTTCTGTCAAAGTTTGGATCCAACTGATAGGTTCCCTCTGTCGCACTAGGCAACTCGTTCTCCACACCAGTAATGGACTGCCCATTATCAACTTGCACCTGCTTCTCTTTTACCAACTTACCTGACTGTGTGAAGTGCAAAGTTACTGTATGAGTTTGAACAGGCTGTTTTAGCTCTACCAAGCGATAAACAATTTCATCTTTAACCAGGCCAAAACGATTATAGCCTTTCTCCAAGGTAATACGAGCTGTAGGAGATAACAGTCCCTCAACCCTTACATATTCCTTGTCTATATTCTTGGTCAGATCTTGTTCAAAGCCTCTGACAAGAACTTGAACATTATCTTGAATATCTCCTGTTACCTGCAAGCTAGAGCTAACTGGGATAATCAGTTTTCCATCTCCAATCAGTTCACCGACTTCAAGATTCTGATTCATAGCCAGATTGAGAAGGCTATCTGTTCCCAACTCAAGTCGTGTGGTGATGCTAGAAACCTTATCAGACAGGGTAATATCTGCACGTTCACTCAGAGTCAATTCCTGAACATCCACTAATTCTACTCCAAATATACGAGCCGCCTTCAGAGTAACATGGTTGTCTGAACTATTTGTCGCCACAACCTTCTTGATATTGCTAGAACTACTCTCCAAGGTAACCCGATCAATAGTTGGAGATCCATCTACACCACCTAAGTCAATCCCTTGATCAACCATGGCAAATTCTGAGTCTATGATAATCTCAACCGGAATCAAACTAGTCCCTTGGGCATGGCCCGCAAAAATTTTCTGGAAGCGAGTGTCTGAGGAACCACCAATAATCGAGATCCGAGAATGGCTTCCTGAAGGGGTGTCAGTTGGAGAACCTGCAATCAAGGTAGGACGAAGATCGACTTGGGCCTGACTGATGGTCGTTGACACGTTATTAAAGGTCAGATGGTTACCATCCGCATAAATCTTCGGTTGCTGACCACCATCAGGGATCATCTCGAGCTTGAGATTACTTAGGGTCACATCTTTTGTCGTTAGCAAATTAAGACCACGAAGATTTAATTTATACCCACGACCATCAATTGTCACCGCCTTATCAATGACAAAATTCGTTGAAAAATTTTGTCCATCACGATGGATGATATCACTAACCAATTTAATAGTATCACCATCTTTAGCTTGGGAAATAGCATAGGACAAACTTTGATATGGATGAGTTTCTGTTCCCTGTCCCTCTTTAGATGTTTCAGCACCTTTGGTGACATAGAGCTCACGCGCCTTCGGTTGACTGTAAATACTTGTACGGAAGTCATCTGTATCCTTCAAATAAGCCTGGAAGATGCTCTTTTTCAATTCTTGAACAGCTGAAACTCTAGTTGACAAGGCTACCCTGTTGGTTGCATTACGTTTCATCTGTTGCAAATCTTTGACAATGGCCGCATCCATCAAACTCTGAATAGCAGCGAAATCGCTGGCTACACTAGTGGATTTTAGCTCAGTAACCTTGGCGATGCGACGGTCAAACATAGCCTTCTTAAAGGTTGCTAGGTCTCCTCCATATTCTGGCATAATGGCATTCAAAGCTGCCTGATCATTGGCATATTGGCCAGAAACATAGGCTACCATTCCTTTTTCATAACTATATTCTCCCAGAATATCATAGGCATTTCTTCTAAAGCTAATGTCACCTACTGTTCCTGCATTGTTTTGCAGACCTGCATAGATAGGCTCAAAGAGAGGAATGGTGTAGTAAGAATTGGTCCGAGCTGTTCCTGTGGTATTGAGACCGTCAAACTTGTAGCGACCTGAAATCAATTGCTTATCTACAAAATCATGGACAGATTGCAAACCTGCTGCTAAATCTCTCGAAATTGGTTGAGCTTGATCTGTCTGACCACCATTAGCACTTGCGACAAGGCTCAGCTGATTAAGTAGGACTGCCCTATCTTCAGGTATCTGACCCAAGATAGACTGAGCTTCTGCGTAGTCTAAAGTGTACAAGACGTCCAAAATACCCTGCATATAGGTCTTAAGGTCATCACTTGTTTGGAAACGGTCTGGACTAGCATTTTGTGTCCGATTGTCCCCCATACGATAGGCTGTATTGATAATAAAGCTTGGGTCTTGATAGGGTGTTTTAGCAACATCCATAGACTCAAACATTCCTCTGGCAAAAACTTCTTGTAACTGGCCAGATCGTCTATCATAGCCATTTAACCAAACGTTCTTATCCAGCATATGGGTCAATTCATGGGTATAAACAGACTGACCAGCCTCAGACAGGGATTTTTTCAAGAAGAGGTTTATGGAAGTATTTCCATTGGCCTGACCATCAGCTTGTAAAAAGTTGGCATAAAGGTTGAGCGGTCTGATAAATTTCTCGACCCCTTCTAAAACTCCTGAACTATATTTTGGTGAATAAAGTTCTTGAACGCGCTGAGTAGCTGTCCCTAGTTTCTGCGGACTATCAACCACAATAATGGCTTCATGATTGGCTAGAATATCCCTGTTCTGACTGATGCGATGCCAGAATTTCAAAAAGCTTTCCTGGTCATCAGCATAGGATTGTAAGTTAGCTTTAAATGTTGCCAAACCGGTCTGGTCACCTGGTCGGACATAGGATTCCGTTAAACCGTAGTTGACTGTGTTTGAAGTGCTAATGACATATACGAGATCACTAGGTAGGGTCAGGAGAGGAATGAAATGGTTGTTCAGACGTGCATTGCTCTTTAATTTCTGATAGAGCGAGGAATTTCCATAAGGAGATTGGGACTCTGCCAGATGAGCCTTGCTAGTCTCCTTAAACCATTGCTCCCCTGTTTTGCCTGGCTCAAAAAGGCTAACGCCCTTCTCCACAAAGGAGAAAATATCAGCTCGATTTGTAATTGGAGCTAGTTTGGCTTGGTAAGTAGTCGCTGACTGTCCTAAGCCCAAATCACGATAGGTCAAGGTATTCAAGATAGTAAGAGTTCCAAGGGGACTCCCGCCACCACCAAAAACCTGAGGGTGATACAAGATCAGATCCTGAGCCTGATGGGGACCAAATTCAAAGGAATATTGACGATCCAGATAGGAAAGACCTGCTAAAATCTTCTCCTTATTACGACGGATATCCTCTACATTGACCTGACTTGATTTCTCAAAAATACCTGTCAGAGTCGTTTCAATCTTAGCTTTTACTCGCTCAAAACTCTCTCTCATATCCAGCATATCCATATAGGCTATCTGCTTGAGAGACTGTAGCTGGTCAGCTGACAGAGCATTTCCCCCATTTTCCTTCCGAATGGCTGTCTCTAGAGCAGTTTTTTCAAGAAAACTTTCCTGATGAGATAAGTGTGGATAGAGCGATTCGTAGGTCACAGCCGCAAAGTCATCTTTCAGCGAAGCGACCTGTTGAGCAACTATTTCACTGGTCTGGCTTGTAATTGGCTGAGTCGTCGCAGGGACTATCTGACTACTACCATCCGAATAAACCACTTGAAACTGCTGAACTGTTTTTCCATTGACAGAGGTCATAAGCTCCCCTTGGTCATCTAGTGGCAATTTAGCAACTTCATTGGCAGCTACACTACGAGCCATGGGCACTGAACGAAGGACAGGTTGAACTACTCGTTCTTCTGCTGCTTGGGCAGTCTGAGCAGATTCTACTGCTGCTGTTTCTGCTACCAGATCTGTTGTAGCTGGCTCTACTGGGGTTTCAACAACTGTTTGAGGACTTTTTGTCCCTACACTAGGTTCACTTGCATTCTCTTCCGACAGGGATTGAACTGAGTTTGACTTTTCTTGATTGAGTGTTGTTGGTTGATTTTCTTGGATAACTGGGGTCTGTGAGACGATTGAATCAGTTTGAGTAGGTTGTACTACTGGAGACAAAGTCTCTGTGAGAACTGGTTCTGTCAACTGAGTTCCCACCATCTCTGAAACCTGATTACTTGTTTGCTCATGACCTGGCTCATCTGTTACTGCCTGACTCATTTGCTGGCTACTAACAGGAGTTTGGCTTACCTCTTGGGCAGCCGCAACCTGCCCTCCAGCAACACTAAAGCTAATTGCTAAGGCAACAGATACGACACCGATGGAAAACTTACGGATTCCAAAATGGTGCTTTTTTTGTAAAAAATGTAAATTCATTAAAATATAGTCTCCTTTTTGAGCCAAATAAAAAATCCACTATAATTATATAAGTAAAAAGTATGAAATGCAAAGAATACGCCGTCAATTTTATCGCACAAAAAAAATTTCCCAACAATAGGCGTTAGGAAACTTATAAAAATAATTTTATTGTAGTAAACAGTTCGAACTTCATTCCCTCACCGTCTCCACCGTCCATTCTTTCCAACCTCGGAAGCGGATTGCCCCTTGCTGATTGGTGCGATACCAAACAAATTTTAAGTGAATTAAAATGGTTCTAGTGAAAATTTTTGTTTTTTCACTGTCCACTATAAGGGGAGTATATCACCTTGATATGCATAGGGTTGGGGAGGTTTTTGTCGTTTCAAACTGCCAAAGATGGGATTATACCATAGATTCCACATGTAGCGGGAAAGCAACCTTGGAACCAAGGCATAAAAAGACCTTGTACTCTCTCAGTACAAAGTCCTACTAACTATAATTCAAAATCACTCTTCAGCTTGTCTATCATCTGCCGCAGCAAATCTTGATTGACACTGTATTTGACATCGCTATTTTTTGTATTGAAGAGAAGCAAGTCACCGTTGATCAGCTTTTGAGTGTGGAAGGATACGGCTGCTCCTGTGATATTGAGCCGCTCTGCGATATCCTTGCTCTTGGCATGGGGCTTGGTCAGTTCCACTAAAACTTGGTAGCGCGTGCTATCGCTGATGACTTTAAGAGCCGTTGTCAAATCATCCAGATCCAGCTCGTCATTTGACAGCATCATCTGATCAATTCGACAGGATGCTAAAAGAGCGACTTTCATATGGTCAAATTCTTCATTGCCATAATAAGCAAACCAATAATTCCACGGACTGAGAACGAAGAATTGGGCAGTTTCTACACCCAAGCTATCCAAGCTGGTCATGGCTAACTGCTTGGATTCTCTGTAGAGTTGTTCAATGTCAAAGTCTCTAGCAAAGGCTTCCCGCTCTGCTCTTGCCCCTTCAAAGTAAGGCTGATAGATTGGGAGCATCTTATCCAAGAGATGGACAGACCGCTCAACTGTTTCTAAAGGATTGCGGATAGCCAGTGACCAGTACCACTTATCTGCCGGCTTTTTATCTGTCTTTTCCAAGAGTTCCATGAGACTGAGGGTCTTCTCACGGTGACCATCATTTTCAGACGCCAACATGGTTCGCATGGCATCTTCTACTTCTGCTTGAGACAGCTTTAAAATCAATTGACAAGCTTCCTCAACTGTCTTTGGATCCTGCCCATCATTCAAGATATAGAAATAAAGACTATGCAAAATGTTAAAAATATGTCCCCAGACAAAGACTTGATTGACTTCCTGACGAAAATCTGCCAACTTTTCTTCAATCTCATCACGAATGTCCAAGGCATCTTTGAGAATGTCTTTTTCTTTCTGTGAAAAATCCGCCTCAATCGGTTCCTCACGTTCCGTAACAATTAAAGGAATAAAGAATTTTTCGACAATCTCGCTTCTATAATCTCGGTAATCTAATTTCATACGCATACTTTCTAAGCTTTAACAACTACTTCATTTTTGGCCTACGCCCCACAAGAATAGTATAGCTTACTAGTCCCACAGAAAGCAAGAGGAAGATGAGGGAAATGCTTGTAACAGATAAGATTGTTACCATAAGGGCGACCAAGGCTTGACCTGAAACCATGCCAATATTAAATATGGTCCCCATTCCTGCATTAATGGTCGCCAATTTATCCTCTGGTAGTTCATTCATTATCAGGGCATACAATTTTGGATTGATAATGCCAGTCGTCATGGTAGTGACTAAGATAGTCGCCATCACAATATAAATATTATGAAAATAAAAACCAACAAACAGGATAACCGACAAAACTGAACAACACTTGAGCAGATTGGGCAAGCTGATATGTTTGAAGAAAGCCATGCCGAGACTTGAACCAAGAATATAGCCAACTGAGAAGAGATTAAAGACCAAGGCAAGAGTTATGCCAGAATTGACAATCACGAATTCTGAAAACTCCTTCATAGCCAGGATAACCAAGGGAGATACGGCACTGCCAACCGTATTGATACCTGCAATAGTCAAAATCGAAGCCTTTAGTACAGGGATGTTTTGAATGGCTTGATAAGATTCTTTAAGGCTCTGACCAATTCCCTTGACAAGTCCTGCTTCTGTTTCGGTTTGTTCAGCCTCTTGGATAGGATTTTCTTTCAACAACTTGGTAAAAGCTGGACGCAAACCTGCCATAATCGCAAGGCTGACCAAGAAGGTCCCAGCATTGAAAAAGGCAAGATTCTGGTAAGACATAAAGCCGATGAGAATAGCACCGCTGGATCGAAAGACAATCATCAAGATGCCGCCCACGGTATTCTTAAAAGCCATGGCTGTTTCACGGTCTTCTGCCTCCAAGACCCGCAGGCTAAGTGGCATATAAAGACCATTTTCGTATTGCCCAGCCAAGTCAGATAGGAAATTGACCACACAAACGACCGCTACAATCCACAGAGCTGGTGTAAATCCCATTAGTAAACCAACGAGGGCATACAGGCCGACACGTACGACCAAGGTAGCCAGAATGGTATCCAATTTATTTTTTGTCCGATCAGCCCAGATTCCCATAAAAAGGCCCGACAAGATTGGCAGGGTTTCGGAAGCAGTAATCATAGCTAGGGCAAACTTAGTATCTGGCAGAAATAAGACATAGTTCATCAAAGCTAGGTAGTAAAGCGTGTCTCCAAAGTTGGAAATTACATCCGCTAGGTAGCTTGATAAGAACAATTTATTGCTGAGTATCTTTTTCAAAGTAATTCTCCTTCTAATAGTCAGAATTTTCTTTCTAAGCACTAGCTACAATCTTTTCAGGATTATTTCCTGTAAAAATGCTATAACCCAAGAGCCCTACAGAAAGCAAGAGGAAGATGAGGGAAATGCTTGTAACAGATAAGATTGTTACCATAAGGGCAACCAAAGCTTGACCAGCAACCATACCGATTTGACAGAAAGAATCAATCCCACCACCGACAGTTGCCAATTTATCCTCCGGCAATTCATTCATAACAAGAGCACTCATTTTTGGATTGAAAATTCCCAATGTCACTGCCGTTACGAAGATCACTGCCAGTACCACATAGATATTGTGAAGGAAGAAACCTGAGAAAAGTAAAACAGGCATCAATGTAGAGAATTTGAGGAGATTGATCAAGCTAACATTTTTGAGCAAAGCCATACCGATACTTGACCCCAGGATACTACCAACTGAGAAGAGAATGGAAATCAAAGCCACTGTTGTCCCCGCATTGACAATCATAAAGTCTGAGAACTCCTTCATATTGAGAATAACTAATGGCGAAAGTGCAGTGAAAATGGCATTCAAGCAAGCAATGGTAATAATTGACGCTTTGAGAACTGGAATATTCTGAACAGCTTGGTAGGATTCTTTGAGACTGTTGCGCATGCCCTTGATAATGCCTGCTTCAGTTTCCACTTGCTCAGCTTGCTGGATAGGATTTTCCTTCAGTAGCTTGGCAAGAGCTGGACGGAGGGTTGCCATGATGGCAAGACTGACCAAGAAGGTCCCTGCATTGAAGAAAGCGAGATTCTGGTAAGACATGAATCCGATCAGGATAGCACCGCTGGCTTGGAAGGCAATTTGCAAAAGTGATCTCACCGTCATCTTGAAAGCCATAGCTGTTTCACGGTCTTCCGCTGCCACAACCCGCAAGCTGACTGGCATATAGAGACCGTTTTCGTATTGACCAGCCAGGTCTGATAGAAAGTTAATGACACAGACCACCGCCACAACCCAGAGGGCTGGGGCAAATCCCATCAAGAAGCCAACCAAGGCATAGAGACCAACACGAACCAATAGGGTCACTAGGATGGTATCCAATTTATTTTTAGTCTTGTCCGCCCAGATTCCCATAAAGAGACTAGCCAAAATCGGCAAGGTTTCAGATGCGGTAATCATAGCCAAGGCAAACTTGGTATCTGGTAGAAGCAAGACATAGTTCATCAAAGCCAGATAGTAAAGCGTATCGCCAAAGTTAGATATCAAATCCGCTACAAAGCTGGATAGAAATAATTTATTGTTGACTAGTTTTTTCATAAACATCTCCTTAAACAGATATTAAACATTTGTTTAATATTATTTTACACTTTATTTTAATAAAGTCAATACTTAATTTTGTAAAAATTAAATATTTTTTAAATACTTATTTAATTTTTCTTCTATCTGACTTATTCTTGACAAGATTAGCACAGTTTGTTATAGTATTGTTCGGGCACCTCTTTTGAGAGGTCGGAGAAAAAGCTCCCTAGTTTTAGGGAGCTATTTTTGTTTTTCCCGAAGTTTAATACATAATCGGAGGACTTATTGGATGAAAAAAATTGCATTTGATTCAACTAAATACTTGAATTTGCAACGTGACCACATTTTAGAGCGTATTGCCCAATTTGAAGGCAAGCTTTATATGGAATTTGGTGGAAAAATGTTGGAAGATTTCCACGCAGCCCGTGTTTTACCTGGCTATGAACCAGATAATAAAATCAAGCTCCTCCAAGAGTTAAAAGACCAAGTAGAAATTGTCATCGCTATTAACGCTAGCAATATCGAACATTCCAAGGCACGTGGCGACCTAGGCATTTCTTACGACCAAGAAGTCTTCCGCTTGATTGACACATTTAATGATATTGATATTTATGTTGGTTCTGTGGTCATTACCCAGTACCGCAATCAACCAGCCGCAGACGCCTTCCGCAAACAGTTGGAAAAACATGGTATCAAGTCCTATCTCCACTACCCAATCAAGGGCTATCCTTCAGATATTGACCATATCATTTCACCAGAAGGTATGGGTAAAAATGACTACATCAAAACCAGTCGCAATCTCGTCGTTGTCACCGCACCTGGACCTGGTTCAGGTAAATTAGCGACCTGTATCTCCCAACTTTACCACGACCAACTGCATGGCGTAACATCAGGCTATGCTAAGTTTGAAACCTTCCCAGTTTGGAACTTGCCACTCCACCATCCCGTTAACTTGGCCTATGAAGCAGCGACTGCTGACCTGGACGACCTCAACATGATTGACCCCTTCCACCTGCAAACCTACGGCAAAACTGCGGTCAACTACAACCGTGACATCGAGGTCTTCCCTGTTCTCAACCGTACCTTTGAACGTATTTTGAACAAATCACCATACGCCTCACCTACTGATATGGGGGTTAACATGGTCGGCTATTCTATCGTGGACGAAGAGGCTGCGATCGAAGCATCCAAGCAAGAAATCATCCGCCGCTACTACCAAACCTTGGTTGATTTCAAAGCGGAGCGGGTTAGTGAACAAGCAGTCAAAAAGATTGAGCTCCTCATGAACGAGGTAGGTGTGACACCAGCAGATCGTAAGGTTGTTGTCGCTGCACGCGAAAAAGCAGAGCTGACAACTAGCCCTGCCCTAGCCATTCAGTTGCCAAATGGTGAGATGGTAACAGGTAAGACATCTGACCTCCTCAAGCCAACTGCAACTGTCCTTCTCAATGCCATCAAGCAAATTGCTAAAATCGATGACGAAACCCTTCTCATCGAACCAAACTACATCCGTCCAATTCAAGAATTGAAGGCAGATTATCTGGATAAAAATAATACTCGTTTGGATGCCAGCGAAATCCTTAACGCCCTTGCTATCACCGCACAAGACAGCCCTCTTGCTGCACGTGCCATGAAAGAATTGGGACAATTAAACGGTAGCGAAGCCCACTCAACCGTTATCCTATCTGACGAAGACAAGAGTGTTCTCCGTAAACTAGGTATCAATTTAACCTTTGATCCTATCTATCAGCACAATAAGTTTTATCAGAAAAACTAAAGACAAAAATAGACTTGCCTCGGCAAGTCTATTTTTGTTATAGAAAAAACAAGAATAATTCTACCCTTGTTTTCTCATCTTATCTATTAGTTGAAATCAACATACTCTTTTTGAAGTTCAAGAACTTCTTCTGCCGTAGCACATTCTGTCAAGGCACGGTGAGCATATTCTTCCATCTTAGCTGTGTCAAGTCTCTTCATGAGGCTACGCGTACGAAGGACTGATGTCGCACTCATAGAGAACTCATCCAAGCCCATTCCGACAAGAAGTGGAACAGCTTGTTGGTCACCAGCCATCTCACCACACATACCAGCCCATTTGCCTTCTGCGTGTGCAGCCTTGATAACGTTGTTGATCAAGCGAAGGATAGATGGGTTGTAAGGTTGGTAGAGGTATGAAACTTGTTCGTTCATACGGTCTGCTGCCATTGTGTACTGGATAAGGTCGTTTGTACCAATTGAGAAGAAGTCAACTTCTTTAGCAAATTGGTCAGCAATCATTGCTGCTGCAGGGATTTCAATCATGATACCCACTTGGATATCATCTGCAACTGCTACACCTTCAGCCAAGAGTTTCGCTTTTTCTTCTTCAAGGATTGCTTTTGCTGCACGGAATTCTGTCAACAAGGCAACCATCGGAAACATGATACGGAGTTTACCATGAACTGATGAACGAAGAAGGGCACGCAACTGCGTACGGAACATTTGGTTACCAGTTTCAGAGATAGAGATACGAAGGGCACGGAAACCAAGGAACGGGTTCATTTCATGTGGAAGGTCGAAGTAAGGAAGTTCCTTATCACCACCGATATCCATTGTACGAACTACGACTGGTTTGCCGTTCATGCCTTCAAGAACAGCCTTGTAAGCCTCGTATTGCTCATCTTCCGTTGGGAAGTCTTGTGAATCCATGTACAAGAACTCTGTACGGTAAAGACCAACAGCTTCTGCACCGTTATCATTTACACCTTCAACATCTTTAGGTGTACCAATGTTAGCTGCCAATTCAAAGTGTTTGCCGTCAGCTGTCACTGTTTGAGCATCTTTCAAGAGTGCCCACTCAGCCTTTTGTTTAGCATAGGCTTCGCCAGCTGCCTTAAATTCTGCAATCACTTCTTCAGATGGGTTGATAACAACTTCACCAGTGATACCGTTAACAGCGAGGACATCACCATCTTTCACGATTTCAGTAATATTATTTGTACCCAATACAGCTGCAATTTCGAGTGTACGAGCCATGATAGCTGAGTGACTTGTACGTCCACCGATGTTTGTTACAAAAGCTTTAACAAATTGCTTATTCAATTGAGCCGTATCAGAAGGTGTCAAGTCATGAGCAATCACGATAGACTCTTCATCAATTGTTGCTGGGTTTGGCAAACGAACACCAAGCAAGTGAGCTAGGACACGTTTAGCAACGTCGCGGATATCTGCTGCACGCTCTTGCATGTATGGGTTATCTTCCATACCTTCAAAGATAGCGATGAACATATCCGTTACTTCTTTCAAACCTGTTTCAGCATTTGTTTTCTTAGCACGGATTGTTTCCTTAATCTGACCAATCATTTCTGGGTCAGCAAGTACCATCAAGTGTGCATCAAATACGGCTGCGGCTTCTTCACCTAGGCTAGCTACTGCATTCTCACGAATAACAGAAAGCTCGTTTTGAGACGCTTCAAGAGCTGCATCCAAACGAGCTTCTTCTGCATTTGTATCTTCAACTGTAACAGTTTCAAAAGATAAATCGGGTTGAACCAGTAGATATGCCTTAGCAACGGCAACACCGTCAGATGCTGCAATTCCTTTAAGCATTTCTGTCATGTTCTTATGCCAATCCTTCTTTTTCCATTGTTTCTGTGATTGCTGCGATTGCGTCGTCAGCATCTGCACCTTCAGCAGAGATTGTTACGTCAGCACCTTGGCCAACACCAAGAGACATAACACCCATGATGGACTTAAGGTTTACAGATTTTTCTTTGTAATTCAAAGTGATGTCTGAAGCGAATTTGCTAGCAGTTTGAACGAGCAAAGTTGCTGGACGTGCGTGGATACCTGTTTCTGCCACGATGTGGAAGTCTTTTGAAGCCATATTTGGATTCTCCTTTTTGTTTTACAAAATTTGGGCTATTATGATAACCCTTACAAGGAGGATTATACCACTTTTTGAAATCATTTTCAAGATTTTTTTGCATTTCTTTCATTTTTCTAAGAAAAAGACCTGCCTGGTCGCAAGGCCTTTCTATCTTAAAAATATTGAATAAGAGCCGTAACAAATTGACTAGTAGATAGGGGTTCTACTCCCAAATCCTTTGCAAAGTCAACAGTTACCTGTTTATTTTCAAAAGCTTTTTCGAGTCCAGAAACAATAATCTCTGCTGCTTCTTTCCAATTCATATAATCCAACATCATACAAGCAGACAATAGAACGGAACTTGGATTAGCCTTGTTTTGGCCAGCAATATCTGGCGCTGTTCCATGAGTAGCTTCAAAAATGGCATGTCCTGTTTGGTAATTGATATTTGCACCTGGTGAGATGCCGATTCCACCAACCTGGGCCGCTAGAGCATCTGAAGCGTAGTCTCCGTTGAGATTGGTGAGGGCCACCACATCGAACTTTTCTGGAGCAAGTAAGATTTGCTGAAGGAAATTGTCCGCAATAATATCATTGACAACCAAGTCACCTGACACAAGTTGCTCTGCATATTCTTCCTGGGCCAATTCATAGCCCCATTTACGGAAACCACCTTCCGTGAACTTTTGAATGTTGCCCTTGTGGACCAGGGTTACATTTTTTAGGCCATTTTCCAAGGCGTAATCAATAGCAGAGCGAACCAAGCGCTTGCTGCCTTCCTCAGAAATCGGCTTGATACCGATACTCGATGTCTCAGGGAAACGAATTTTACTAACTCCCATCTGGTCCTTCAAGAAAGCAAGCACCTGTGCTACTTCAGCAGTTCCAGCATCCCATTCGATACCTGCATAAATATCTTCTGTATTTTCACGGAAAATCGTAATATTGGTCTTTTCAGGCTCTTTGAGCGGGCTAGGTACACCCTTGAAATAGCGTACCGGACGTACACAGGCGAAAAGGTCCAACTCCTGGCGCAGGGCGACATTGAGCGAGCGATGTCCCTTACCGACTGGCGTTCCCAAGGGCCCCTTGATAGCCAAGAGGTGGTCCTTAATGGTGGCTAAGGTCTCGTCTGGTAAGGAAGTTCCTGTTGTTTCATAGGCCTTTTCACCGGCCAATACTTCCTTCCAGACAATCTGACGCTGGCCATTATAAGCCTTTTCAACTGCCGCATCAATCGCAGACTGAGCCGCTGACCAAATATCCTTACCGACACCATCCCCCTCGATATAGGGAATAACGGGTTGGTCAGGAACCAGCAACTTTCCATTTTCAAATCTAATTTTTTCTGCCATACTTATCTCTTTCCGATTGGGATATAGGTCAAATTCCGTCCACCTAGATAGGACGAACGAGGACGGATGAGCTTATTGTTCTTGCGTTGTTCCTGTACATGGGCAATCCAGCCGGCCATACGACTCATGGCAAAAATCAAGGTGAAAATATCACTGTCAATGCCCAAAACATGGTATACCGTCGCCGAATAGAAATCCACGTTCGGAATCAATCCTTTTTTGTGCTTGATAAAGTCCTCTACTTCTTCGGACAAGCGATAGAAGGCCTCATCATCCGTTCCCATTGTCAAATCACGCGCCATTTCCTTCAAATATTCTTGACGAGGATCCACCGTTTGATAAACCCGGTGACCAAAGCCCATAATTTTTTCTTTTGAGTCCAATTTTTGCTGCAAGTAACCTTCTGTATCACCAGATTCACGGATTGCCAGCAACATATCGAAAACCCGCTCATTAGCTCCGCCATGTAGAGAACCCTTGAGCGTTCCAATAGCTGTCGTCACGCAAGAATAAATATCTGTCAGGGTGGAGGCGGTCACGCGCGCCGCAAAGGTCGAGGCGTTGAGTTCATGGTCAGCATGGAGGACCAGTGCCTTGCTAAAGGCCTTGACTTGCAAATCTGTCGGCTCCTTCCCATTGAGCATATAGAGGAAATTAGCCGCAAAGCCCAGATCCTCACGAGGCTCAATCGGCACCAAGCCCTTCCGCAGACGAGCAAAGGTTGCAATGATTGTCGGAACCTTAGCCATAATCTGAATCGACTGGTCATAGAGGGCCTCCAGCGAACTTTCCTCAGCCCGAACATTGTAAACACCTAAGAGTGACACCGTTGACCGCAAGACACTCATCGGGTGCAGGTGTCTGCGTGACTGGATGAGAATGCACTGCTCCACCGCATCAGAAATGGCATACTCAGCCCGCAAGGCTTTTTCAAAATAATTAAGCTCAATCTGCGTCGGGAGGTGCAAGTTCCAAAGCAGGTAAATGACCTCTTCAAAAGACGCATTATTGTCCATTAACTCTGAAATATCATAACCAGCATAGGAAAGGCGGTCATTTTCAATCGCACTAATGCGCGTATCGCAGGCAATGGCATCTTTCAATCCATTTGTTTCTGTCATAGTTGACCTCCTAGTTTCTTTCTCACCACCATTGGCAAAATGCCTCCGTGACGGTAATAACGAATATCAGCCTCCGCATCAAAGCGAGCCAGAGCCTGAAATTCCTTGGTTTCATTTTCCGAAATAGCCCGAACAGCTACCATCTGACCGACCGTCACATCCTCCGGCAAATCGATAGAGTAGGTTTCCAAACCAGTCAAGCCCAGACTGTCTGCTGTCTGCCCCTCAAGGAATTGCAAGGGTAGGACACCCATCATGACTAGATTAGAGCGGTGAATGCGTTCAAAGGATTCTGCCAATACAGCCTTGACACCCAAAAGATTGGCCCCCTTGGCTGCCCAGTCACGACTAGAACCCATCCCATAGTCCTTACCAGCAATTACCAGGCTACCAATTCCAGCCTCCTGATACTTCATAGCAACATCATAAATCGGCAGAATTTCGCCATCATACTTGGTAAAACCACCAATTTTTCCATCTGCCAACTCATTTTTAATCCGGATATTGGCAAATGTTCCTCGCATCATGACCTGGTGGTTCCCACGGCGACTACCATAGGAGTTGAAGTCAAAGTATGAAATCCCATTATCCTCTAGGTAGCGAGCAGCGGGACTGAGTCGCGCAATGTTCCCCGCTGGTGAAATGTGGTCGGTAGTGACAGAGTCTCCAAATTTGGCCAGGACTGCTAGATTGTCCAAAGGCTTGATAGATAAATCTGCCTGCATATTATCAAAATATGGTGGGTTTTGGATGTAGGTTGACTTGTCATTCCAGGCATAATTTTTATCCGACGTCGTTTCAATGGCATTCCAAGCTTGACTATCTGTAAAGACCTGTTGGTATTCTTCCTTATAAAGGTCACGGGTCACATACTGCTCGATATAGGCATCTACTTCCTCACGACTTGGCATGATGTCTGAGAGATAGACAGGTTGACCATTCTGGTCTTGACCAAGCGGCTCCGTCGTCAAGTCAACATTCATGTTTCCTGCAATGGCATAGGCCACTACAAGGGGCGGACTTGCAAGGAAATTAGCTTTGACGAGCGGATTGATACGGCCCTCAAAGTTGCGGTTTCCAGATAAGACTGCCGAAACCAGCAAATCTTCTTCCTTAATGGCTTCTGCAACTTCTACTGGCAAATCACCGGAATTCCCGATACAAGTGGTACAACCATAGCCGACCAAGTTAAATCCAAGCGCATCCAGATAGGTTTGGAGGCCTGAATTTTTCAAGTAACCTGTAACAACTTTTGAACCAGGTGCCAGAGAAGTCTTGACCGTTTTATTGACTGTCAGGCCTTTTTCAACCGCATTCTTAGCCAGTAATCCTGCCGCTAAAAGTACGTAGGGGTTAGATGTATTTGTACAAGAGGTAATAGCTGCAATGGCTACATGACCTGTCTGAATCGTCTCATCTCCATCCGCATAATGCACCGTCGCTGTCTTATCTAGCTCTGCCTTGTCCAAACCAAAACCACGAACACCAACTTCACGAGTGATGCTGGCAGCAAATTCCTCCTTGGCATCGGTCAATTCAATCAAATCTTGTGGCCGTTTTGGTCCAGAAATAGACGGCACCACCGTTGACAAATCCAACTCCAAAACCTTGGTGTAGGTTGGGAAATTGACCTCATCGTAGAACAGATGATTGACCTTGGCATAAGCCTCCGTCAAGGCGATATGGTCCTCTGAACGGTTGGTCAGGCGCATGTAGTTCAAGGTCTCAGCATCGATCGGGAAGTAACCACAAGTCGCGCCATACTCAGGTGCCATGTTGGAAACCGTCGCCCGGTCAGCCAGTGCCAATGAAGACAGACCCGGTCCAAAAAATTCAACAAACTTGCCGACAACATTTTCCTGGCGGAGCAATTGTGTCACCCGTAGAGCCAAATCTGTCGCTGTCGCAACCTTGGGCAGACTGCCTGTCAAATGAACACCAATCACTTCTGGAATTGGGAAATAAGACGCCTCTCCCAACATAGCTGCCTCGGCCTCAATACCTCCGACACCCCAGCCCAGAACACCGATACCGTTGATCATGGTCGTATGGCTGTCCGTACCGAACATAGAATCTGGATAAAGTAGGCCATCCTGCTCGATGACAACATCACTGAGGAACTCAATATTGACCTGGTGGATAATCCCTGTTGCAGGTGGCACAGCCCGATAATTCTCAAAAGAGTTTTCCGCCCATTTTAAGAATTCATAACGCTCGTTATTGCGCTCAAATTCTAGCTCAATATTTTTTTCCAGAGCCTGGTCCGTACCGAAGTAATCGACCTGCACAGAGTGGTCAACCACCAAATCAACTGGAATTTCGGGGTTAATCAAATCAGGACTGCCACCCGCCTTAACCACCGCATCACGCATGGATGCAAGGTCAACCACAACTGGAACCCCTGTAAAATCCTGCAAAATAACACGACTAGGCTTAAAAGGAACCTCACCCTGTGGAGCTGCAGCCTGGTAGGTCACCAAATCTTTAATGTGACTTTTGGTCACATCTACACCATCTTCCTTACGAAGTAAGCTTTCTAACAGAATACGAATCGTATAAGGGAGTGCCTGAATATTCACACCATGTTCTTGGGCAACCTCTCCCAAATCATAGTAAGAGAATAATTGTTGTTTGTGTTCAAAATTCGATTTGTTCTTTTGAGTCATGTCTGCTACCTCTATGTATTCATTATGTATATTATACTGGAAGTTGCTTTTTTTATTCAAACACAACTTAACCATGAATGTCATATTTTGTGACATATGGTGATTTCGCATAGAAAACAGCTCTACTACGGCTTAAACAAAGCTTGTAGACCTCATTTTCAGAAAACACTACATGTAGTATTTTCTTGTTCGTTATTCGTCTATATTTTGTGATTTGTTTAAGCTAACCCCTTGACTTTAACCCCAAAATCTTGTATTCTAGATTGGTAAATTTGAAGGGAATTATGCAATTTCCTTGTAAACAAAGGAGAAATCGAATGGTTACTATCTATTCAAAAAATGATTGTGTACAGTGCAAGATGTCTAAGAAATTCCTAGACCAACACGGTGTGGAATACAAGGAAATCAACCTGGATGAGCAGCCAGAATTTATTGACCACGTCAAAGGACTTGGTTTCTCAGCAGCGCCAGTGATCGAAACCGAAAACGACGTTTTCTCTGGTTTCCAACCTGCAAAATTAAAAGCCTTAGTATAAGAACCCTGTTATAGAAAGAGATTGCGACTATGAGTTTGAAAGATTTGGGCGATGTGTCCTACTTCCGTTTAAATAACGAAATCAACCGTCCTGTCAATGGACAAATCCCCCTCCACAAGGATCAGGAGGCCCTTAAAGCCTTTTTCAAGGAAAACGTTATCCCTAACAGCAAGCAATTCGATAGTATTTTGGATAAAATCAACTATCTTGTCGAGGAAAATTATTTAGAAAAAGAATTTTTGGAGCAGTACAGCCCAGAATTTCTCATTAAAATTGACCAATTTTTGAAAGACCAGAACTTCCAATTTAAGTCTTTCATGGCAGCCTACAAGTTTTATAACCAGTACGCCCTCAAGACAAACGACGGTGCTTACTATCTGGAAAGCATGGAGGACCGCGTCCTCTTCAACGCCCTCTATTTTGCGGAAGGTGACGAAGAATTGGCCTTGGATTTGGCAAACGAGATGATCCACCTGCGTTACCAGCCTGCAACTCCTTCCTTCCTCAATGCTGGTCGTGCTCGCCGTGGTGAATTGGTATCCTGTTTCTTGCTTCAAGTAACAGACGACATGAACTCTATCGGTCGGTCTATCAACTCTGCTCTGCAATTATCCCGTATCGGTGGCGGTGTCGGTATCTCCCTCAGCAACCTGCGTGAGGCTGGCGCTCCTATCAAGGGATATGAAGGAGCTGCATCTGGTGTCGTTCCAGTTATGAAACTTTTTGAAGATAGTTTCTCTTATTCCAACCAGCTTGGTCAGCGTCAAGGTGCCGGTGTGGTTTACTTGGATGTTTTTCACCCAGATATTATCGCTTTCCTTTCGACTAAGAAGGAAAATGCGGATGAGAAAGTTCGTGTAAAAACCCTTTCTCTCGGTATCACTGTTCCTGATAAGTTCTACGAATTGGCTCGTAAAAATGAGGACATGTACCTCTTCAGCCCTTACTCTGTTGAGCTAGAATACGGCGTGCCATTCAGCTATTTGGACATTACAGCTAAATATGACGAGTTGGTGGCCAACCCTCGCATTCGTAAGACAAAAATCAAGGCCCGTGATTTGGAGACAGAAATTTCAAAACTCCAACAAGAATCAGGCTATCCGTATGTCATCAACATTGACACGGCCAACCGCAGCAATCCAGTTGACGGTAAAATCATCATGTCCAACCTTTGCTCAGAAATCCTGCAAATCCAGACACCAAGCGTCATCAACGATTCGCAAGAATATTTGACAATGGGTACTGACGTTTCATGTAACTTGGGTTCAACCAACATTGTTAACCTCATGAAATCACCTGACTTTGGTCGTTCTGTTCGTGCTATGACACGCGCCTTGACCTATGTTACTGACCATTCGCACATTTCTGCTGTGCCTTCGATTGAGGCAGGTAATGAGCGTGCACATTCGATTGGTTTGGGTGCCATGGGACTTCATTCTTACTTGGCGCAAAACTTGGTGGACTACGGTTCAAAAACAGCCGTTGAATTTACCAATATCTACTTCATGCTCCTCAACTACTGGACTTTGGTAGAATCAAACAACATTGCACGCGAACGCAAGGCGACTTTTGATAACTTTGAAAACTCAAAATACGCAGACGGCACTTATTTCGATAAGTATGTGACAGGCGACTACCAACCACAATCTGACCGTGTTAAAGAATTGTTCCAAGGTATTTTCATTCCAAGCGGACAAGATTGGGCTGACCTGCGTGATAAGGTGATGGCAGACGGTCTTTACCACCAAAACCGCTTGGCAGTTGCACCAAACGGCTCTATTTCCTATATCAATGATGTCTCTGCTTCCATCCACCCAATTACTCAACGGATTGAAGAACGTCAAGAGAAGAAAATCGGTAAAATCTATTATCCAGCAGCAGGCTTGGCAACGGAAACTATTCCGTTCTACAAATCAGCCTACGACATGGATATGCGCAAGGTGATTGATGTCTACGCTGCTGCTACTGAGCACGTCGACCAAGGTTTGTCACTGACCCTCTTCCTCCGCAGCGAATTGCCAAAAGAGCTTTACGAGTGGAAAAATGAGAACAAGCAGACAACCCGTGACCTCTCTATCCTGCGCAACTACGCCTTCAACAAAGGCATCAAGTCTATCTACTACATCCGCACCTTCACCGACGACGGAGAAGAAATCGGATCAAACCAATGTGAAAGTTGTGTAATTTAACGTGGCAAGTGTTGTTGAAACTAACGTTTCTAACAACACTACGGAAAGTTCTATGGAACATTTCCTAGCCACCTTACTAACTTCCACAAAATAGTTAACTAACGTCCTTTGGGCGTTTTTTAACAGAAATATGATACAATAGTTTCAACACTTTATGATAAGGAAAGAGATGAACATGTCACAAACCTACTACAAAGCCATAAACTGGAATGCCATTGAAGATGTCATTGACAAATCGACCTGGGAAAAATTGACCGAGCAATTTTGGCTCGACACGCGTATCCCTCTGTCCAATGACTTGGATGACTGGCGCAAATTGACTGCCGAAGAGAAAGACCTGGTTGGCAAGGTCTTTGGTGGTCTGACACTCTTGGATACCCTTCAATCTGAAACAGGTGTTCAAGCCCTCCGCCAAGATGTGCGGACACCACACGAAGAGGCTGTTTACAACAACATCCAATTCATGGAGTCTGTTCACGCCAAGTCCTACTCTTCTATCTTCTCCACTCTTAACACCAAGTCTGAGATTGAAGAAATTTTCGAGTGGACCAACAGCAATGAATACCTGCAACGCAAGGCTAAAATCATCAACGAAATTTATGAAAATGGCACAGCGCTCGAGAAGAAAGTAGCCAGCGTATTTTTAGAGACTTTCCTTTTCTATTCTGGTTTCTTCACTCCGCTCTACTATCTTGGAAATAACAAGCTGGCCAACGTTGCAGAAATCATCAAACTGATTATCCGTGACGAATCAGTCCACGGTACCTATATCGGCTACAAATTCCAGCTCGGTTTCAATGAATTGACCGAAGAGGAGCAAGATAAGCTCCGCGACTGGATGTACGACCTGCTCTATCAGCTTTATGAAAATGAAGAAGGCTACACTCGCTCGCTCTATGATAGCGTTGGTTGGACTGAGGAAGTTTTGACCTTCCTACGCTACAATGCCAATAAAGCCCTCATGAACATGGGACAGGACCCACTCTTCCCAGATTCAGCGGATGATGTCAATCCAATCATCATGAACGGTATTTCGACCGGTACATCCAACCACGACTTCTTCTCTCAAGTTGGTAACGGCTACCTGCTTGGTGAAGTAGAGGCCATGCAGGATGATGATTACCTTTATGGTTTGTAAAATAGATAAATAAAAAAGCAGTCTACCACTGCTTTTTTTCTATACCCCAACCAATATCATGCCGTAGGCAATCAGGTTGTTGACAAAATGGAGCGCCATTGAATAGCGGATATCTCGTTTGAGCAAGAAAATCCATCCCAGATTGACTCCCATTGTAAAGTAAATCAAGAACTGCGGAATGGTTGCTGGTCCGTGTGGTAGGCTGAACAAAAGCCCTGACACAACCAAGTAAATCCCCACTGTTTTCATGCTCTGCATTTTCGGAAAGAAATAGGTGGCCAGAAAACCACGGAAAATCAATTCTTCCAGGATAGGGGCAAATACCACTACGGAGAAAAAGGCAAGAATGGGGTAAGCAGAAACAAACTGCACCACTATCATCTGGTTTTGGCTTTCCTCTACAGGAATGAGAAACTGAATGACAAAATAGACCAGGTAGACCAGAATCGGCCAGTGTAGCTTGTGGAACCAGCTGCTTTCGACGGTGTAGGCAATGGTCTTGCGTGGATAGACGACCTTCCAGAGGACCACAGCGAGGATTGTGGTCAGCACGATGCCGATAATGCCGCTAATCCAGACTGCTTGTTCCACAATTGGAGCTGGTAGCTCTGCTGCTAGTTGGTCCTTGAAGATGCCCAGCGAGATAAAGCTGCTGGTGACCTGGCTTGCTAGGAAATAAAGCACTATTAAGCCTAAGTGTTTGATAAATTTTAACATAGATAACCCCTAATCTACTTTTCTAAATTCAGCAATAGCATCTAGTCTGACCAAGCGAGTCGTGGTCTTACCGGCCTTGCCTGTCTGACTGAGCTTGACCCAATCCTCATCGCATGCCTCAATCGTAAAATCCTGTCCAATCCCATCTTCAAAGACTACATGAACTGTAGCACCAACCAATTCTTCCACCATTTTTGACATGACATTTCCTCCATTTATTTGTTTTTTGAGTTTCTTGATCTGTTTGGCCAATTTCTTGACTTTTCCATCGTAGGAAAAATAGGATACAAACAGGAAACCAACCGCTGCAAGGGCAATATACTCCATACTTTCACCTCCGACTTATCCTAATGAACCATTCATGAGCATTTGCATCAAAAGCATGAGCAAAAATCCGATGATATTGTTGATGAAATGCACCAGCATGCTGTACTCCAAGCGTTTGCCTAGGCGGTAAATGAGACCTAGCACCAGCCCCATGCCCCCATACATAATCCAAGAACCAAGCCCTGTCGGAGCGTGCATGAGACCAAAGAGTAGGCTGGATAAGATGAGACCGAAGATAGATTCCTTGCCAAAGATTTTACCCATGATAAAGCCTCGGAAGACGATTTCCTCGACAATAGGAGCAAAAATAGATGTCAATAAAAACAAGATAATCGGAGGAAATCCCATATCTTCAATGGCTTGCTGATTGACTGTGTTGAGCCCTTCACCCGACAATTGCATGACAATGCCTGCTATGATTTTAACAGCAAAAACTGCAATAAATCCAAGGCCTACATAGGCCAACATCTTGAGAAAACCGTCCTGCCAAAATTTCGAAAGTAACTTCGCTTTACCTGCTAAGAAGATTTCCAAACCTGTCACTACCAGCAAGGCAGCGCTTGCCCAGACTAGATTGAGCCCTTGGTAATTGTCCAACCGAACTAAAACAAAGGTCGCTCCGATATTTAATGCAAAAGCCAAGAGAAACCATAAAATATAGGGCCAATTTTTCACCATATTCCATTCTTTAATTTTCATCGCAATCTCCTTTATATACACTAAGTCAGTTTTCATTACTTTCTTTTTCGATCAATAGCAGAGCAGGCAAGCCCAAAACCATCGGCAGAAGGATATTCAGATTTGACAAATCAATCTGCCCAGTAGCCAGCCATTCTCCGAAAACATAGCCAACTGCGTACAAGCCAAGACCGATAAAGGAAGCAAGATAAATTTTCTTAAAGACTTTCATTGTTGATACCTCCATTTACATTAAATGAATGTGATTTTCTTACGATTGGCAAAGTAGCAACTAACAAATCCTACTAAGGTCAGAAGAACAACTGTCATGGGAGTGACAAACTGGAAATACTCTGCTGCAGATGTTCCACTTTCCTGTGGAATTTGTAACTGCCAGATACCAATACTAACCAGCAGACTGTATACTGCAATCTGTAAGGTTTGATACAGAGTTCGTTTCATCATTTTCTTCCGAGCCATTTTTACATCATCCTTGGCAACCATCAATTTATCCAGACCCAACTGTTTGATAATGGCGTCCTGTTTGAATTGAGAATAGACAAGTGTCAAAAAGAGGCTGATTCCCATGACATCTTCTCCCAGCGCAAAGCTAACTAGGAAGCTGACCAGTGTCACTGTCATAAAGAGCATATACATATTGTTGCCGAAATTGGTCAAGGCCGCATAAGACACCTCGTCTAACTCACCAACAATATCATAGAAATAACGAATTGCTCGAATGTGTAGATTTTCCTTTTTCATAACTATCACCTAAAACTCTTTCAAAAATTCTTATTTAAAATAACGTCGGACCATACGAACCTGCATGATATTGATGTAAATGTGAAGAAAGGCAACAACTAGAAAGGCTGTAATTTGTCGCTCCTGCAATAGCATGCTGAGTACAAATAGGAATAGATACAAACCTGGTAACACGATTTGATTCAAAGTGAAGACGATTTGGAAACTCATTTCGTAGTTTGCTTGTTTTTCACCTTCGTCCATCGCCTCAGCAAAGTCTTTCATTTCTTTCACCGTAGCAAAAGCGGACAACTTATAGTCACGAATTTTCTGAGTTAGTTTCACAATAAAAACCTGAGAGATGAGAAGGATAACATAGAAAACTACGTCAAGAATGGACCCATACATAACTGCACTCTCTTCTAAGAAAGTGACCCCGAATCCTAAAACCAAATTTAACAATGTCAATGATACAGCAACATTGAATGATATGGTCGCATATTCTAGATTTCGATACATTTTCATATATAGGTCATCAATCAACTCTTCATCCTCATCTGAAATAGAATGGTAAAGTTTATGAGTTTGATTAGCCTTAAGACCAAAATATACGGTTCCAGCGAAAATCAAAAACGTAAAGATACGCAAGCAAATTAGAAAGTTATCTAGATTGACAAAAGACGGCAATCCAAGCTTAGAACTCAATACTCCAAAAAAGCCACAAAATGCACCAAAGATAGCTCCTGAAAGTAAATAGATAAGATTCCTCACCCATCTTTGTTTTGTCGTTAATTGTTTCCCTTGTTTCATTCTTCTACCTCCACTAATTGAAAAACATTCTCCACATTTTCGTTAAAAATCTGTGCTATACGCATGGCAATGACCACCGAGGGCGTGTATTCTCCCCGCTCAATCAAGCTAATGGTCTGCCGTGATACTTCTGCTAATTTTGCCAACTCAGTCTGGTTGAGGCTATCCCGTGCCCGCAACTCCTTGAGCCGATTTTTTAAGACATATTCCATGAGTTTTCCTTTCTAGGCTTGGTAGATAATCAAGCCTGTTTCTGTGTCTTCGACAGCTATATTTCCCTCGGCAAACTTAACCAATAAAAGATAGGTATAGTAGAAATCGCCTGCACAAGCCGCTGCATGTATAGTAGCCAATATCAGATAAAGAGATACATCCATTCCCCCTAAGCTCGCTAGTATTGTCAAGCCTAGACTAATCACAACAAAGGGTGCTAGGGAAATCACCAACATTTGCATCCGATTGTAGAGGGAACCTGGACTGGTAGCATAAGCCATGCCCGATTTCCATTTAAACCCGTATTTGACAGGATTTTCAGGACAAAAAACCTTGAAGAAGATGCCGTGGATAGCCTCATGCACTACTATCAAAAGAGGAAATAGAACCATCCCTATCCATAACTCTGGTAAGGTAAGTGGCAAATTTTGTTCTACATTAGCCAACAAGGAAAAGGCTAACTTACCGAATAGAAGAGCAAATGGGAAAATTAGAACAGTCGAAAGAATATTCAATCCCCAAACAAACTTCTTATTTTCCATGATATTGACTTCATATAATTTCTTTTTTGCTTCCATTTTTCTTCTCCTTCTATTTCACCTAGCCCAAATTCCATAATCCTAGAGCAACTCCAATCAGTAAGCCGAATATAGTTGCCCCTGTAATCATAATCGCTGCCGTATCTGCTGAAATGTGTCGTTTCATAAGGTTTCTCCTATCTTTCCCTAGCTTTTGTCACTTTTTCTTGGGATTAACATGTTTTAAATAGAGCAACAGTGTCGCCATCAAAGGTGGAATTAAATAACTATCTTCATTCAAATTAAAGTCAAATCCTAGTAAGGCTAGAATTTTAAAGACCAAAATATTTATCAAAAAGAGTGCGAAAAACAGTAGGACTACTTTCATTCCATTTTTAACTGTCTTGTTCATTTTTCTTCTCCTTTTCTCTGCTGAGAGTGACATCTAAAAGAAGGAGAGAATTCATCATCATCAAGAGTATCATGGTATCTATCTCCCGACCAAATACGATGTTTTTAACTAAACTATAAATCAAATATAGTGCAACTAGAACCTGCACTCCTCGCACAACGCTTGTTCCTGTAATCAAAATTCCTTTTTTATTGTTATTGTTTTTCATAACGACCTCCAAGATCAATCAATACGCTTTTCTGTTTTCAATTCCTTATCCTAGAACCAGGCCGTCAAAGCCTGTCCAAACTCCAATCCAATGTGATAGAGAGTAAATATGATCTCTTTAATATCAATCAACGTAATAATAAGTAGAGCTAGAAGAACTTTCTCACGTTTGGTCCAATTATTGAAATTCACTTCAGATTTTGTAGGTGACATTTTTTTACTCATGATGATTTCCCGCTTTCTTTATTTTTACTTACTTTATTCTTTTCCCGTTTTTCTCTTTTCTGCCAGCTAGTTTCCACAAGTTCTCATCTGTCACTACGATGGCACAAATGGCAAGAACGACATGAGTATTATCCAACTGCTGCCACTTCATGATGTCAGCCAGCAGGACAAAAACTAGATAGGCAATTGCCAGTACTTGTACGAAGCGCGCAATGTGAAGATTGTTTAACTTTTTCATAATAGTTTCCTACTTTCTTTTTATATGATGATTTCGCTTTCATCTCTTATCTTGATATCATTGTAACACTTCTTTTTCTTTTTGACAAGTATATTTGTCAAAAAAATAATAAAAATTGTCAAAAAGTTTATGAAGATAGTCAAAATGTAGCTGATAATGGGCAATTAGACAAGCAAAAAAGCCCAAATGGGCTCGAATTTATAATTCTGATAAATACTTTCTCAAATCCTCATAGGTTGATGAAGGCAGGTGTACGCCGGGGTTAGCCACAATATAACTGGCGACACGATTGGCAAAGTCGAGCAACTGGTCCAAGGATTTTCCACTAGCTAATCCTGCCAATAGAGCGCCAACATGACTATCCCCCGCTCCCACCGCGTCTACCACTTGCGCTGGATAAGACCTTTGCTCATGCCATTGTCCATCGTAGGCCAAAGCTCCAGCCTCTCCTCTGGTTACCACCAGCGCTTGCCCGGTGCGTTCATTTAAGGTCTGCACAGCCTGCCTGATGTCAGTTTGACCTGATAATGTCAAAGCCTCTTGCTCATTGACATGGAGGATAGGAGACAAATCCAAGACTTGCTCCATGCGCTGCTTATCTATCAAATGTCCTCGCGGTCCCGGCGCAAAAATGAGCTGGGCAGGAATAGTTTCCAAACTGTCCACTAATGCCTGACCTGTTTCTTCCTCCACTTCTAAACCACAAACGTAAGCATAATCGTACTCCGATAAATCCAACTTGTCCAGCCAAGTGGGGTCAAAATGGTATTCCACACCATGGTCGGACAGAAAGGTCCGTTCTCCGTCGCTTTCGATAAAGCAGTAACAACAGCCGTTGGCTCTTTCCACTAAAACCCGTGGTTCAATTCCAATTTTTTCCAGCTCATTCCTGACAAAATGACCGTAAATGCCTGTCCCTACCGGTGAAATGAAATCATAGTCCACACCCATGTGGTGCAGGATATTGACCACATTGAAAGCACAACCGCCCAGAGACAGGACCTGTTTGTCAATATGCGCATCGCCTTGCCGCCCCGGTAACTGATCCAGATAAATCATCACATCACAAACGGTCGAACCGATTACCAAACATTTTCCCATAGCAAAACCTCCGCTATAGAGATAGTATAGCACAAAAACTCCCCTATCCAGAGATAAGAGAGTTTGAGAATGTTACAAATTTTCAGCGACAGCCTTCAACAAATCTGCAATCTTAGACGCATCGCTACCACCTGCCATGGCCATATCTGGCTTACCACCACCACGACCTGCTACGATTGGCGCAAGGACTTTGATGAGGTTTCCTGCATGTACATCGCTTGACTTACTTGCCACAAGGACATTGACCTTGTCGCCGATGGCCGCAACCAACACCAAGACATCCGAGTAGTCTTTCTGCTTCCAGTTGTCAGCGAAGGTACGGAGAGCACCTGCATCTGAAACTTGGACCTGGCTGGCAATGTAGCGAATGCCGTTAGCATCTTTGACATCTTTGAAGACATCTCCAGCAGCTGCTGCCGCTGCCTTTTCTTTAAGAGCTGCATTTTCTTTTTGCAAATCGCGGAGCTCCGCAGCCAGTGCCTCCACTTTTGTCGGCACTTGGTCGATTTGTGGCACCTTAAGAGTCTGTGCAACAGATTTGAGAGCATCCTCGCGGTCACGAAGAGCTAGGAAAGCTTCCTTGCCTGTCACCGCTAAAATACGGCGGGTACCTGAACCGATTCCCTCTTCTTTGACAATCTTGAAGAGACCGATTTCAGCTGTATTGCCAACGTGGGTACCGCCACAAAGCTCGATAGAATAGTCACCGATTGTAACCACACGGACCACTTTGCCATACTTCTCACCAAAGAGGGCCATGGCACCCATTTCTTTAGCCGTATCCACATCCGTTTCAACTGTGACAATATCCAAGGCTTCCCAGATTTTTTCATTGACTTCATTTTCAATGCGACGAAGTTCATCAGCTGTCACCGCTTCAAAGTGTGTGAAGTCAAAGCGGAGGAATCCTTCCTCGTTCAAGGAACCAGCCTGGATTGCATGCTCACCGATGACATTATGAAGGGCAGCATGGAGCAAGTGAGTTGCTGTGTGGTTTTTCTCAACGCCACGACGACGATTTGTGTCGATTTCAAGCGTGTAAGTTTGACCAAGAGAAATGCTGGCAGAGAGTTCTACGGTGTGCAATGGCTGACCATTCGGTGCTTTCTGCACATCCACAACTGTTGCAAGGACATCACCTGAAGCATTTTTAATCACACCACGGTCGGCAACCTGACCACCCATTTCTGCATAGAACGGGGTTTGGTCAAAGACAAGTAGGGCTTGACCTTCTGACACAGCTTCTGTCCGCTCATTGTGCGCGATAATGACTTCCAATTTGGCATCTAGGCTATTTTGTCCATAGACAAAGGTTGAGCTTTCGGTAATACCTGCCAGGGTTTCATTTTGCATACCCATTGAGCCACCTTTAACAACGGCGGCACGGGCACGGTCCTGCTGTTCCTTCATGGCAGCCTTGAAGCCTTCGTGGTCAATCTTGTAGCCAGCATCTTCTGCCAATTCCTCGGTCAATTCCACAGGGAAACCGTAGGTATCGTAGAGTTTGAAGATATCCTTACCTTCAAGAGTGTCCTTACCAGCTGCTTTCAAGTCAGCCAAAAGTTCCTCTAGGTGACCGCTGCCAGCATCAATGGTGCGAGCAAAGGTTTCTTCCTCACGTTTAACGATTTTCTCGATAAAGTCACGTTTTTCAAGCACTTCTGGGTAGTAGCTTTCCATGATATTGCCAACCGTTTCCACCAATTTGTACAAGAATGGCTCGGTGATGCCCAAACGGCGACCGTGCATGACCGCACGACGAAGCAAACGACGAAGGACATAACCACGACCTTCATTTCCTGGAAGAGCACCGTCACCGATGGCAAATGATAAAGCACGGATATGGTCTGCGATGACCTTGAAACTCATGTTATCACCATCTTGGTCATAAGTTTTGCCAGAAATCTTCTCTACCTCGCGAATGATTGGCAAGAAAAGGTCGGTTTCAAAGTTGGTCTTAGCCCCTTGGAAAATAGCTGCCAAACGCTCCAAACCTGCGCCCGTATCAATGTTTTTGTTTGGCAATTCCTTGTACTCTGAACGAGGAACAGCAGGATCAGCGTTGAATTGTGACAATACGATGTTCCAAATCTCGATATAACGGTCGTTTTCAATGTCTTCTTCCAGCAAACGAATGCCAATGTTTTCAGGGTCAAAATCTGTACCACGGTCGAAGAAAATTTCCGTATCTGGTCCAGAAGGTCCCGCACCGATTTCCCAGAAATTATCCTCGAGTGGAATGAGGTGACTTGGGTCTACACCAAGTGCAATCCAGCGGTTATAAGAATCCTTGTCATCTGGATAGTAGGTCATGTAGAGCTTATCCTTGTCAAAAGCAAACCATTCTGGACTGGTTAAGAGTTCAAAGCCCCACTCAATGGCCTCATCACGGAAATAATCCCCGATAGAGAAGTTCCCTAGCATTTCAAACATGGTGTGGTGGCGGGCTGTCTTACCAACATTTTCGATATCGTTGGTACGGATTGATTTTTGCGCGTTGGTAATCCGTGGATTTTCAGGAATGACAGATCCGTCGAAATATTTTTTCAGGGTCGCCACACCAGAGTTAATCCAAAGCAAAGTTGGGTCGTTAACTGGAACAAGATTGGCAGAAGGCTCAACAGAGTGGCCTTTTGATTTCCAGAAATCCAACCACATTTGACGAATTTGAGCAGAAGATAAATTTTTCATAATTAAGATACCAAGCCCGATTAGAAGGCGACTGAAAAATAGGAAACTGGCAGGAAATCCTTACTTCCTAGACAGTTTATTTTTTTCCGAACCTTCCGGGCGGGTTCAGTTAGACTGATTAACTGAACCATTCCTTTCGTTTTTTGTTTGTTTAATGATGTTTAGCTTGATGCAGATTCCAGCATCTCCACATAGTCAATGGCGATGACTAGGGAAATAACTAAATCAGCATAATCGTCGTGGTAAACTTTAACCGAATAATGAGAAGTTAGGTGAAAAAGTTCTTTGGAGATTTCAGCTACCAGCTGACCGTCGGCCGTCCGCAGTCGAAAATCCAAATCCCAGATATTGCCCTCAAGAGCTAGCCCCAGATTTTCCACCGAATATTTATCTCTAAAGAAAGTCAATTTCTGTTTCAGATAAAAGGAATGCCCGCTGGCCATGTCAATGGTAAATTGAGGTAGCCAGGTCAGGAATTTCTTGGTAATCTGACTGATTTCCTGGCCTTGGCTGTTTACAATAGTGAACCGCTTGGGAATTTCCAGGAAGGAACCCTGGACCTGATAGGCTAGATTGCCCTGACTATCCTGAATATCGAATTTTTCTCCACCAAAGGTGAACCGCTGTTTCACAAGAAATTCTTTCATGATAACCTCCAAAAAAATGACAAGAAACCAAACGAAGGGCGAAAAACCGCGGTACCACCTTCATTCAATGACTTGTCATTCTTCATTCAGAATCTGTATTCACAGGCAAGCTAACCTTGACTAAGGTACTAAGGTACTGAGCTCTGGATACAGGTTCTCACTATTCAATTGTGCTAACGAGTAGCAAGATGATTTACTCAGATGGCTCGCAACGACCGCCAATTTTCTGAACTGAGTGGATAACCATCCATTCTCGATAGATTATTTGTTTTCATCTTTCTTTTCTTCAGAGCTTGATGAAGCATCTGTCGAAGACGAAGCGTCTGTTGAAGATGAATTAACTTCAGATGGAATATACTGAGAAAGAATGTTTTGGAAGGCTGGGTCTTTGACCTTAACGTTAGCTGCTTTCAACTCTTCTGAAACAACAGTCGAAATGAAGGCTGCATCGTTTTGCTTAGCTGTAAGAATGACTTCTTTCAACTTGTCTTTGTATTCTTTCCAATCTTTTGCTTTTTCAGTTTTGCTTTCCAATTTTACAACATAGTAACTTGTTGTATAAGTTGTCGGGTCAACCACAGGGACGATAGACGCGCCAACTTGGCCATTGTCAAGTGCAAAGACTGCTTGTTGAACTTCTTTTGGCACTTCTGTTGAAGTAGAGTCAAACTTGACTTCTCCACCCTTGTCCTTAGTCTTGCTGTCTGCTGAATTATCCTTAGCCAATTGGGCGAAATCAGCACCGTCTTCCTGAGCTTTTGCCAAGATTTCTTTCGCCTTAGCTTCGTCTGTCAATTGGATGACACGCGCAGTTACTTCTGGCGTATAGTTTTCATAGGCAGCCTTATAGTTGTCATCTGTCAACTCTTTTTCTGCTGCTTGCTTAACAGCATATTCAACCAATTTATTGGTACGGATTTGTTGCTTATAGCTCTCTGTATTCAAGCCAGCTGATGCCAGGGCCTGCTGGAATGAATCACCATACTGCTCTGCCATTTTATCAAAAGCCTCAGTGACTTCCTTGTCTGATACCTTGTCTCCGTAATTTTCTTCAAATACTTCTGTAATCAGCATAGACAAGAGAACCTGCTGAGCATTTGGATTGTTTTTTACTTCGTCATAGAATTCCGAAACAGTAATGGTTTGCCCTTTTAAGCTGACAATATCCTTATCAGTTGATGAAGTACAAGCTGCTAGGGTAACTGCTGCTAACAATGTTACCGCACCAGCAATAATTTTTCTTGATTTCATTCGAAAATTAACACTCCTTCTTTCTTTAACCCATCCATTATACCATAAAATCTTATAAAATTCTTAAATATCATCTAGATTCAGCTCAACATTTTCCAAATTTTTACGGAGCATCAGGAGCCCATCACTGAGTGAAACAAGACTGGCTGTCAAATCTGGATTATCCAAGGTCGCATTGAAGAGTTTCTGTAAACCCTTGTAAATAGTCCGCTGACCACGACGCACTTCCATAATGTCCTTAGCCACATCGCCTCCCTGGAAAATATCATCGATGACAATGATACCACCCACCTTAACCTTCTTCAGAACTTCAGGCAAGAAAACGATATATTTGGACTTGGCAGAATCCATGAAAATAAAGTCATACTGGTCATCGGCCAGAGTTGGAAGTAACTCCATGGCCTCCCCTTCCAGCAAAGAAATCTGCTTGCGACTATCATACTTGGCAAAATTTTCTTTGGCTAGACCAATCATTTCCTCGTTGCGATCAATAGTCGTAATCTGAGCATTTGGACTATTTTCAGCCATCAAAAGGGCCGAAAATCCGATTGCTGTACCAATTTCAAGAATATTCTGCGGTTGCAGGGTCTGCAAGAGCAGGCGGAAAAAGGCTACCGTCTCATGTGGGATGACCGGAATATTTTCCTTCTGAGCAAAGACTTCGAGCTCTTTCAAAAATCCTCTATTCTGCGCCTGACGTGTCCGCATAAAGTCCACAATTTCTTCCTTGACAACAGGCCGGCGCATATTGTGGTTTGCGTTTTCTGAGTATGATTGTACCATGTTTCCAAGTATATCACACGCCCGAAATTCGGTCAAGAATAGCTATTTCACAAGAAAAAGACAGGCTAGAGCCCATCTTTCCATGCTTGTGATATTTTCAGAATGCGTGCTATTTGTTCAGCTGTTCTTTCCAGGTTCACTTCCGCTAAAGCCAGCGACTCCTCTAAGCTCGCTAATTTAGAGATAATGGGAAATGCGGCGCAGATATTTTCAAAAGGAAAATCAGGCAAATCGTCCGCAAGACTACCACATATAGCAACAACAGGTACTCCCTGCTTGACCCGGCGGGCAACACCAATCGGAGTCTTACCAGAAAGACTCTGTCGATCCAGACGGCCTTCACCAACTATCACCAGATTAGCCTGGCTAGCACGTTGTTCAAAATCCAGCTGATCCAGCACAAAGTCAATACCCGAATGAATTGTAGCGCCGGCAAAGGCACAAAGCCCTGCAGCCATACCGCCGCCCGCACCAGCTCCTTCCTTTTCAATCAAATCAGGATTAACGAGCTGATAAAAATCGTGCATCTCCTTATCAACTTGGGCAAACCTTTCCGGTGCCAATCCTTTTTGAGCTGCAAATACATAGGTCGCCCCATTCTGCCCGCACAAGGGATTGGTCACATCAGTGATTAAATCAATCTGAATAGCAGCACTATCAAATCCTGTATCGGGTTTGGAATAGCTGACCACCTTGCCCAAATTGGCCCCTATCGGCTCCAACTCCTGACCATCCTTATCGAAGAATTGAAATCCCAAGCCAGCCGCCATGCCCATTCCACCATCATGACTAGCGGAACCACCCACTCCAATCATAATTCGCTCCATACCGGCCTCAACCAGATGGACAATGAGCTCCCCCAGTCCTCTGGTCTGAATCTGTAATGGAGCCCGACTTTCTATTGGAATAGAAGCCAGACCCACAAGCTCAGCCATTTCAAACATGGCCAAACTTCCTTTTACCGCATATTGAACCTGAATGTTCTCCCCAAAAGGACCGGTAACCTGGGTTGATTGCCTGTTTAATCCCAAACTATGCACCAGGCTATCCAGTGTCCCCTCTCCTCCATCTCCAAGCGGCATCAAATCGTAGGAGGCTTCTGGAAATACCTTTGAAAATCCATATTTTATAACCCTAGCCACATCTGGAGCGGCCAAGGATTCCTTAAAAGAATCTGGCGCAATCAAAACATGCATCTAGCTGTCCTCCGAGCATCTACTCATTTTCGACTTGGAATTGAATCAAGTAATTCTTCTTATCCAGCTGACCGGTAAAGTTATCGCCGACTTTGATAAATGGTAACCTGTCTGTACTGTCTTCCGTCGCCTTAACCTTATAAATCTTGCCTTCCGACTGGATATAGTAGACCGTTGAGCCAGCAATCATCTGACTACCCAAGGCCTCGATTTTACCAGAGACAGTCTCGAGCTCTGCTGCCCCTTGTCCATCTGCTGTGCTTGCCAGACCTGACAAGCTAGAGGCATCTGCCCCGGATACCTGAGAAATCAAGGTTGCCACGTCATTGTTAACTGTCACCTGCTGGTAATCTTCGGCATCGACCAGGGCATAGGATTTTACTAGACCGGCGTCGTCCTTGAGAGAAACCAGGTAGTAGGCGGTGTCGGCTAGCTTGACCAGACTTGGTGCCGTTGCTTGGTAGCCTTTTTCTTGGACTTCTCCTTCAGCCGATTCTTGGGCGGCTGTCTCGGTTGCTGATGCCAGCTTGTAGTTGGTTATATCACGGGTCCGCATATTGACTAGAATAAAGCCCAGGTTAGATGAATCTGCTGTAGCTGAAGTAATCCCTGTGTAGAGATAGATATCCGAACCGATTGAAATATAGTTGTAGCTGTCAGTCGTATTTTTAACGCCGGTTTGGCTAAAGACCGTATTCCAGAAACCATTTTGATAAGTATAATGGTCATCAACACGGCTGATGACATTTTCGGCAGAGTAGACACGGTCCACCCATTCTGGAATGTCAGCTAAGCTATACCGCTTGCTTTCTCCTGTAACGGCATCTAGTACGATAGCACCTGTTGGGTCATTGGATGACAGACCGAATTTCGGTTGATAGATCGTAGCAATATAGTAGGGATTGCCCTGGTCGTCAACTTCAAAGGAGGGATTGCCAAAAATCGTGGTCGGATATTGAATTCGCAGATGACGCTTGGTATCATTGAACCAATATTCTGAATCGGAGAAATGCATGGCCTGTGCCAGCTTGGCAAGCTCTGCTTTTCCTGTCGTCTGGTTGACCTTGACATAGTAGCCAATCCCATCTTGGTGGTTGCTCAGCCATTTCCAAAAAGACTTATATTCCAAAGGCGACACGCGAAAAGGTTGCTGGCCAATGGTAATCTGGCGATAATCATCCGAAATACCGAACTGAGAAACCTTGTCTATGGTGCCTAGATAGGTATCTCCAATCTTCTCAGCTGATGCCCGATCCAGGAGAGCCAGTCTAGAAATATCTGTCTCTGGGAAATCCGCCTTGAAATCCGCATCCTGAACTGTGATGACACCAGCATAGTCCTTGGCACGGAAAATGCGAGTATTGAGAGCAGCGAGCAGGGTTAAGACAAGGACAATCCCCAGCAGCAGGCGACTAAACCAACGCAGATAGCTAGGTAGCCCGTTGGGCTTGAGCTGATAGGTGTCGACAGAACGATTGCGTCCAGAGATTTTTGTCACCTTCTGGACCATACCTCCTGCGGACGAGAAGACCAGTATCAACCAGACCAGCCCCAGTGATTGGAGCAAGAAGAACCAAAAACCCAGGCTCCAAATGTTGAGGGCTGGTAGATTGTACCAGTAGTATATAGCCATTTCTAGCACAAGAGCCAGCCAGGCTAATCCAATCAATTGTCTTTTCATAGAAATCTCCTCCATATCAATTCTAGTTATATTATAGCATATTTTCCCACTTGTGAAAGCGAAAACAATATTTTATTTCAGTTTTTCTCAGTCGCATCCATAGGGGAATTTTGATATAATGGAGCGATAGAAAAAGTGAAAAGGATAGAATATGAAACTCATCTCATGGAACATTGACTCCCTAAACGCGGCCCTGACTGCGGAATCGCCACGCGCCCTACTCTCGCGCGCTGTCATTGACACCTTAGTCGCTGAGGATGCAGACATCATCGCCATTCAGGAGACCAAGCTGTCTGACAAGGGACCGACCAAAAAGCATTTGGAAATTCTAGAAGGCTACTTCCCAGGCTATGCCAATACCTGGCGTTCTTCTGTAGAGCCTGCTCGTAAGGGCTACGCTGGCACCCTCTTCCTCTACAAAAACCACCTGACTCCTACCATTAGCTTCCCAGCAATCGGTGCTCCTACCACTATGGACTCTGAAGGGCGCATCATTACCCTGGAATTTGACGATTTCTACGTGACCCAGGTCTATACGCCAAATGCTGGCGATGGCTTGAAGAGATTGGCTGACCGCCAAATCTGGGACGTTCAGTATGCCGAATACCTATCACAGCTTGACAGCCAAAAGCCCGTCTTAGCAACAGGCGACTACAACGTTGCCCACAAAGAAATCGACCTGGCCAACCCAGCCAGCAACCGCCAGTCACCAGGATTTACCGATGAAGAGCGTGAGGGCTTTACAAACCTGCTTGCCAAAGGCTTCACCGACACCTTCCGTTACCTGCATGGTGACGTCCTCAACGCCTATACCTGGTGGGCGCAACGCAGCCGTACCAGCAAAATCAACAACACAGGCTGGAGAATCGACTACTGGTTGGTTAGTGACCGTATCGCTGACAAGGTGACCAAGTCGGCTATGATTGACTCAGGTGCTCGCCAAGACCACACACCAATTGTGATGGAAATAAGCATTTAATTTTTAGTTTATTAGATAATTCAAACCCGGCAAATGCTGGGTTTTTAAATGTATCTGATTTGAAAACGATTACTTTTTGTGGTATAATAAATATATAGATATCATTAAAGGAGGAAACATGAATAACAAGAAAATCGAACGAAAATCACTCACTGTATCAGCTATCGTCAACGGACTTAGCGGAACCGCTGGAGTGGCAGTCTATATCATCACTGGCATGAATGCCCTGCTCCTGGATGGCGTATTCTCACTGATTGCTTTCATATCATCTCTAGTCGCATTCTATATTTCAAAAAATAGCCACAAGAAAACAGCAACCTTTCCGCAGGGACTTTACTTTTTAGAACCTCTCTACGCCATTATGAAATCACTGGCGACCCTGCTCTTACTATTGTTTGCTGTCCTCGAAACCAGTGCAACAGCCTTTGCCTATTTTGTCAATGGCATTGGAAATCAGATGACCACAGGGCCTGTTATCCCTTATTCAGTTACGATGTTTTTCGTCTGTATTGCCCTTTATCTCTACAATCTCCACATGAGCGCCAAACTCAACCACATGTCAACGATCATTTTGGCAGAGGCAAAAGGAAATTTGGTCGACGGGCTCATCTCAGGGGCCATTGGCTTGGCAATCCTACTGCTATTCTTTGTCCCAATCAATGGACCGCTTGGATTTCTCCACTACACCGGTGACTTTTTCCTGACTGTGGCCTTGGCTTTGATTTCCTTTAAGGAGCCTTGGAATGGTCTCCTAACTGCCTTCAAGGAACTGGCCAACGGAACAACCCATGTGCCTGAAATCCATGAATCCATCTATCAAATTCTTGGTTCTTATCTTGACGAAGATGCTCAAGATATAGATATTCACATCTTCAAACAAGGTATGAACATCCGGGTAAAAATCAATCTGCACGATGTAGAACACCAGTTAGTGCAACAATTGCTGGCTGAAAAACCACAGATGCTCTATCTCCTGCAAAAACAGCATGAGTACATCTCAGTTGAATATGCTTTATAAGAAAAAATCTCGGCCTAGAAACCGAGATTTTCGTATGGTGTCTTGTAACCAATCTGAAGAATTTTCCCATCCTGAATGAGCAAGGGGCGCTTAATCAACATACCATCATTGGCCAACAAATCCAAGGCCTCATCAACCGTCAAGTCTGCAAACCTGTCTTTCAAACCCAATTCGCGATAGCTGTTGCCCGATGTATTGAAATACTTTTTCAACTCCAATCCAGTCGCATCCATCCACTCTTTCAATTGAGCAGCCTTGGGCGGTGTTGCCTTGATGTCGATAGCTTCAAATTCTAGACCCAGTTTTTTGAGTTCAGCCTTAGCTGCCCGACAGGTTGAACATTTTGGATATTCGTAAAATAAAATCATTTCCTCACCTCAAAATACGGATTTTCATGTTGCAGGAGCCAAATTTTTCTATCCAAGCCCCCAGCATAGCCAGTCAACTTCATGTCACTTGACAGAACACGGTGACAGGGAATGATGATAGACAAGGGATTTCTTCCCACTGCTCCGCCGATTGCCTGACCTGATTGGATGTCCAAGGCCTTGGCAATCTGACCGTAGCTTGTCGTCTGACCTACAGGAATTTCTTGTAAAATTCTCCAGACCTTCATTTGAAAATCCGTCCCTCGTAAATCCAGTGGCAATTGGCTAAAGTCAGGGAATTTTCCAGCAAAATACTCTGCCAACAAGCGTGCTGCCTGGTCCAAATGAGGATGAGGTGTGAGAGAAATTTCCTCTGCCACTCCCCTCTCAAAATACTTCTGACCATGAAACCAAGCCCCTACCAAGCCCTGGTCACTCGCAATCAAAGAAATGGGGCCAAGGGGACTAGTGTAGATTTGTTTGTATAGCATTATTTATGTTTAATGACACGAACCTTGATAATAGCATCCAGGTCTTCAAACTTAGCCACCAGGCTGTCAATTTTAGACTTATCTGACTCGTCTAAATCCAGCAAGGTATAAGCATAGTCACCCTTAGAACGGTTGATGATATTGTCGATGTTAATCCCTAGCTCAGACACAGCTGTCGTGATTGTCGCCACAATATTTGGCACATTTTTGTTGATCAAGGTAATGCGATACGGTGCATCGAGGAATTGCTTAACATTCGGGAAGTTGACAGAGTTGATAATCTCACCCGTCTCCATAAATTGACGAATGGTCTGACCAGCCGCAATGGCACAGTTGAGCTCCGCCTCCTCGGTCGATCCACCAACGTGCGGAAAGACTGTAATGTGCGGTTTGTTGAGGACCTCTTCTGTACCAAAGTCCGTCACATAGTTTTTAACAACACCTGCATCAATCGCCTCAAACAAATCAGCGTTGTTGACCAATTCACCACGGGCAAAATTGACCAAGGTAACCCCTTTTTTCATGAGAGCAAAGCTGTCTGCATTGAAGAGCTCACGAGTCTTGTCAGTCAATGGCACATGAACGGTGATGTAGTCTGACTGGGTAAAGATTTCCTTCAAATCATCCACGCGCTTGACGTGGCTAGAAATGGTCCAGGCTGTCTCAACAGACACATACGGATCGTAACCAAGGACATTCATACCTAGACGACGGGCATCATTTGCAATACGAGCACCGATAGCACCCAGACCGATGACACCGAGTGTCTTGCCAGAAATCTCTGTCCCAGCAAACTGCTTTTTACCTGCCTCGACCTGCTTTGGCACATCGTCGCCAGACAGGGTATTGGTCCAGGTAGTCGCACCGATATAATCACGAGCAGACAGGAGAATAGAGGCGATAACCGCTTCTTTTACCGCATTGGCATTGGCACCTGGGGTATTGAAGACCACAATCCCTTTTTCAGTTGCCACATCAATTGGAATATTGTTTGTACCAGCACCAGCACGGGCAATAGCCTTGAGATTTTCTGGAAAATCAAAGCCATGCAGGTTTTCAGAACGGATGATAAAGGCATCAGGATTGCCTGCCTGATCCCCATCTATCTGGAAACGATTGCCCAGTTCCTTGAGACCAACCTGGTTGATATTATTAAAAGTTCTAACGCTAAATACCATTTTTTTACCAAAAAGGCGGATTAGCTTCCGCCCTACTTTCATTGTTTAATTTGAGTTTAGGAGCCAACGGTCATCTTCATTCACCTCTTGATATAGACTGCGTTCGCTCTTGTGTTTGATTTTTTGATAGGCCAGGCGTTCCCCGTCAATGGGAACCTTGCCACAATAGACATAGCCCAACTTCAGCAAGATATGTTGCATAGCCTTATTTTGCTCGTGGGTATCACAACGGAAGTCTGGTCCCTTCTGGCCTTCAATCAAGCCCTGCAAGAAAGTCTGACAAAACTTTTGACCACGAACACTGGCTGACACTGCCACACGATGAAAGGTCGTATAGACTGGATTATTGTGCTGCCATTTGCCGTCATAGATTGCCTCATAGGCCTCTTCCTGACCAGGATGCACCGCTGCATAAGCCACAATCTTGCCATCTACCAAGCCCACATAACCCTTACCAGATAAGATATCCTCGATTGCCTCACTCGCGCTTGGATACTCTCCCTGCCATTGGTCAATGCCAGAGGCCGCTAAGTAAGCTCGTGCCTCTTGAAAAATTGCTTCGATGGCCCCGACTTCATTGGGATGTGCCAGACGGATTTCCATTAGGCATTCTCCGCAGCAAATTTCTTCATGAAGTCAATCAAGTCTACAACGCCTTGACGTGGGAAGGCATTATACAAGGAAGCACGCATGCCACCAACGGAACGGTGACCCTTGATGTTCTTAAAGCCAGCTGCCGTTGCTTCTTTGACAAACTTAGCATCCAATTCTTCGCTTGGTGATACAAATGGAATGTTGGCCACTGAGCGCTGTTCCTTGATGCGAACAGGGTTGGTATAGAAAGCAGACTGGTCAATGTAATCGTAGAGCAGACCAGCTTTTTCGCGGTTGATTTTTTCCATTTCATCAACGCCACCGATTTCTTTGACCCATTCAAAGACAAGTTTTGAAATGTAGATAGAGTAAGCTGGCGGTGTATTGTAAAGTGACTCATTGTCTGCTTGGATACGGTAGTCCAGCATGCTTGAAAGTACTGGCTCGTCGTTGAGGAAATCTTCACGGACGATAACTACTGTCACACCTGCAGGGCCTATATTTTTCTGAGCACCTGCATAAATCATGGCAAAATCTTCCACATTATAGCGAGCTGCCAAGATGTTTGACGACATGTCACCAATCACAGGTACACCATTGGTATCTGGAATATCATAAACTGCAGTTCCTTCAATTGTATTGTTGGTAGTCAAATGCACATAGGCTGCATTTGGGTCGATGTCATTTTTGTCAAATATAGGCAATTCTGCATAGGTAATTTCCTCAGAAGAACCCAGCAAAATTGGCTCAAAGTCAATAGTTTTAGACAGCTTGACAGCTTCAGTATAGGCTTTTTTCCCCCATGAACCACCAGCCAAATAGTAGGCTTTCTTGCCCTTAGCAAAATTGAGCGGAATCATGGTAAATTCAAGGGATGCACCACCCTGCAAGAAAATAACCTTATAGTTATCTGGAATAGCCATCAGCTCGCGCAGGGTCGCCTCAGCACCTTTAATAATATCGTCGAAATCCTTGGAGCGATGGGACATCTCCAACACACTCATTCCCGAACCATTGTAATCCAAAAATTCAGCTTGTGCCTTTTCCAGCACTGGTTTTGGCAAGACTGCAGGACCTGCAGAAAAGTTGTAGATTGTCATAAAATCCCTCCAAATTAAGATGAGCCTATTATACCACATGAAAATGAAATTTCACCATTATTTTCCATTTTTAGTGACTAAATATTCGGTTTATCATCAAATTTTTCCGAAAAATTTCATATATTATTCTGAAATAAACTTGTTTTTATACATTTTTCTAAAATTATATTATAAAAAGACCAGCCTAAGCCAGTCCATGATAGAGGTCATATACTTCTTGTTTTTTTAGTTGATAGCGTTTGGCAACTTCTTTAATAGCTTGATTTGGTTTGCGACCTACTGCGATTTCTGCCTCAACTTCCGCTACCAAATCGACCTGGTCTACGGAAGGAATTTCCTCATCGCTAGCTCCAGCTACAATAATCAAGCATTCGCCTTTGAGGGGATTATCTGCTAGAAAATCCAATAATTCTGAAATGGTCCCACGTTGGTATTCTTCGTAAAGCTTGGTCAATTCACGAACGACCGTCACCTGACGATCTCCGTAGACAGCGAGCATATTTTCCAAGGTATCAGCCACACGATAGGGAGATTCGTAGAAAATCTGTGTTTCTGGATACTGTAGCTTTTGCTGGAAAAATTCCTTTTGCTGACCTGATTTTCGCGGTAAGAAGCCATAAAAAATATGAGGCTGTGGAGCTATTCCTGATCCAATTAAAGCTGTGATCCCAGCCGAGGCACCAGGCAGGGCAATGACCGGAATATCCTCCGCAATAGCAGCCTTAACCAAATCATGACCCGGGTCTGAAATAGACGGTAGGCCTGCATCCGAAACCTGGGCCAAGGATTGACCTGATTTAAGCAAATTTATCAGCCCAGGAATTTTTTCATGGGCATTATACTCGTGAAAAGAGGTCTGCTTGGTTTCAATTTCGAACTGCTTTAGGAGAAGTCCTGTATTGCGCGTGTCCTCAGCTGCAATCAGATCAACATTTTTCAGCGTGTCAATAGCCCGCAAGGTCATATCTTGCAGGTTACCAATCGGTGTCGGTACCAGGTAAAGACTGCCGTAAGCTGTTTGTCCCTTAAATGATTTTTGTAGTTTCATCTTACTCTCGATTCAATATGACATCACAGAACATACATGGTTCATCATTGTCCCGACGTTGACCGTAGAAGTCATTGCAAATATGGAAACCATCCAAATATATAGCCTCCAGATTGCCTAGACTTGAATGCGTCGCCCTATTTTCAGTAGCAATCTCTTTCTTCAAACGTTCACGAATCTTGGCATTTTCCAATCGCAAAGCTGTATTTTCATCAATCACAGCCTGGAGATTTTTCTTAATTGATTCTACCTCAGCAAGAGTCTCAAATAAATTCTGCGAGAACCCATCCAAGGCATGAAAAATATCTTTTTTATCCATCTTATACTTTCTATTCTAACTAAGAGTGAGGTATTCTAGGCAATTTTGCAGACTAACATTAGACTGCCACATTTTCTTCACCGTCAGCAATGAATCCAGCCTATCACGCGCATCCACTTTGTCCAGATTCTCTGCCAAAAGGATAGTCAGTAAATCCAGCAATTGACCCTGCTCCACTTTTTCAGGCACAAGCCCCACCAGGGTTCCCGCCTGTAAATAAGCCAGATTGGGCTGCTCCTGCAGGAGGTCAATGAACTTTCTCGCCTGGACCAAGGCCTCCAAAAAGGACTTGTTTTTAGCTAGCTTTTGAGCTTCATCTTGACTGGAAACCAGCTGAGCCAATAAACTAGCCTGGGTCTTTAGCAAACCAGATTCTTCTAAGATGCGTTCCAAAAGCGCCAGATTCTTGGGAAATTGGACAATCTGTGTCCGACTTTTGATGGTTGGCAACACTGCTTCCAATTGATTGGTCAACAGAAAAATGTAGATTTCTGACTGGGGTTCTTCTATGACCTTCAAGAGCGAATTGGCTGCATTGACGTGCATCTTCTCCGCATCCTTGATAATAAAGACCTGTTTCGATGATTCAAAACCAGATTGAGAAAAATTCTTCACGATTTCGCGGACCGCATCCGTCTTTATGGTATTGCCCTGGGGTGATAATATGGTCACGTCCGAAAATTCCTGGCTCTCAATCAAACGGCAGGTCCGACACATTTCGCAGGGAAGGGAGTCTGTCTTTTCCGTACAGAAAATAGCCTTGGCCAAAAACAGGGCCATTTCAAAATTCCCAAAATCACCAGAAAACAGATAGGCGTGTGCCAGATGGCTCCCTTGTAAAATATGAACGAAATCTTCAATCAGTTTCGGCTGCAAGTTGCTTAAATTCTTATAATTCATTTGCTTTCAATAGTCGCTCTTGGATGATACCGAGCGCGTCCTGGACAACAGCCTCTAGGGGCTGGCTGGCATCAATTTTGACAAACCGCTCTGGTTCTTTTTCTAAAATGGCCAAATAGCCTTGTCGGACCCGTCTGTGCATGTCCGCTTTTTCCATATCCAACCGGTCCACATCGCGTTCAGCATTGCGGGCGATTCTTGCCAGCCCTTCTTCGGCATCTATGTCGAAATAGAGGGTCAAATCGGGCTTGACTCCATCCGTCGCATAGTGATTGAGCCAGTCAATATCGGCAATATCTAGACCACGACCATGTCCCTGATAGGCCACTGAAGAATCAATAAAGCGGTCAATAATGACCATCTTCCCTTCTTGGAGTGGTGGCAAGACTTTCTCAACCAAATGCTGTCTCCTAGCAGCAATGAACAGCAGGAGTTCCGTTTTATGATCCATGGCTGTATTGGCCGGATCAAGAATGATTTTCCGGATGTCTTCTGCGATGGCAACTCCACCCGGTTCTCTAGTAGTAATCACTTCCAGACCAAGTACCTGTAATTTAGGCAAGAGCTCTTGCAAGACCGTTGTCTTTCCAGCCCCATCTGGTCCCTCAAATGTAATAAAATGACCTTTTTCCATGATTACCACCTTTTTCATTGTTCTCATTATTGTAACAAATTTCAGCAGAAAAAGCACTTACAAATTGACTTGTATTTCAATAATAAATGACGTACAATATTAGTATATATAAACTCACATAGCTGAAAATCTTGTCGTGCCTAAGGAGAGACTATGCTACGTATTCGAAATATTTTGGCCATCATTATTGGCAGTGCCTTGTTTGCCTTTTCTTTGAACTATCTGGTCATGCCCAATCACCTATTTGAAGGCGGAGTGACTGGACTGACGCTCATTCTCTACTACTTGTTCAACATCCAGCCCTGGTTGATGAACATTCTCATTAATATTCCACTATTCGTCATCGGCTGGAAATTGCTAGGCAAAAAAGTTCTTTATTTAAGTATTCTGGGAACCTTTAGCGTTACGCTTTGGCTGGCAATTTTTGAAAAATTCCCCTTGGCTATCAATCTGGAACATGACTTATTTTTGGTCAGCACCTTTAGCGGAATTTTGATGGGAATTGGACTGGGTTTGATTTTTAAAGCTGGGGGAACTACTGGCGGTAGTGATATTATCGCCCGTATCGGTCATAAGTATCTGCCCTATTCAATCGGTCAAATAATTTTAGCTGTCGATATCATCATCCTGACCTTTATCGTCCTTGTTTTTAAAGACTTGAGACTGGTCCTCTATACCCTGATGATGGTGGCCATTGCTACTCGTGTCATTGATTTCATTTCAGATGGTGGTTATGGCAGCAAGGGCCTGATGATTATTTCCCAGAAATCGCAGGAAATTGCTACTGCTATTGATGCGGAGATAGAGCGCGGTGTTACCTTTATCAAGGCCGAAGGATTTTACAGTAAAACGCCAGTAAATATGGTTTATTCGGTCATTTATAAGAGCCAACTCCAGGAAACCAAAGAACTGATTCACCGCATCGACCCTCATGCCTTCATCACCATTACCGACGCCCACGAGGTCTTAGGGGAAGGTTTTACACTGGACAAAAATAAACAACCGCTTGAAAAACATTGAACCCTGGCCTCCCATACTCGGTCGATATAAAAAGTCCTTGTTGAAACTTGTAAGGACTTTTTTATCTTTTTTATCTTGTTTTCCAAGCTATTCTACTTCAATATCATAGACTTGATAGGCTCAAATGTCCGACGGTGAATGGGTGTCACACCATGTTTTGCTAGGCCTTGTAAATGCTCTGCAGTACCATAGCCAGCATTTTGGGCAAAGCCATAACCCGGAAATTGACGGTCGTAGTCTGCCATCATCTGGTCCCGCGTCACCTTGGCAACAATAGAAGCTGCTGCGATGGACAAACTGTTGGCATCACCCTTGATGATGGAAGTCTGCTGGATGGTAGTGTCTAATGTCATGGCGTCAATCAAAAGGTGCTGCGGTTGCTGGTCCAGCTTTCCCAAGGACTCCAACATGGCTAATTTAGTCGCCTCGTAGATATTGACTTGGTCGATGATGTGATTATCCATCACACCAATTCCCACAGCTACTGCCCGCTCCATAACCTCCTCATATATGGCCTGGTGCTTGGCTTTGGGGATTTTCTTGGAATCGTTGAGGTGACGAATTTTGCAGCCCTTGGGCAAGATAACAGCTGCTGCCACCACGGGACCTGCTAGAGGGCCACGCCCGACCTCGTCGATACCAGCAATGAACTCCACCCCATTTTCATAAAGGGCTCTTTCGTAACATAGCATAGCTTCTAAGCGGGCATCTTCTGCTGCTTCTTTTTCCAACTCCTTACGGCGTTTCTTGATGGCAGCCTGGACCCCTGCTCGCTCATCCTGAGCTAAGTCCGCCCAGACAGGGCTGTCTAGACTGTCCACCTGGGCCAGCAGAGCAGTCACTTCCTTAATCGTTGCCATCGAAATCACTCACCTTGTCCAATGTGTAGACGCCCAACTTGCCATCACGCACTTCCTTGACAAAGAGATTGTAGAAGCGGTCATAGTCGTCGCGGAAACCGAGTTTGCGGGTCCAGTCTATGATGAGGTCAGCCGTTTCCTGCTCCAAATCCATGCCCTTGAAACGCTCCTGCAGGCGATCAGGATAATTGGCTTTGAAGTAATCTAATCCGAAAATCGTAACTTCGTCCATGGGCAAGAGCTGGTCTTTGATAGCCCCTGTCAATGCCAACTTGAGCCCGACTTCTTGGTCCTCAAATTTCGGCCAGAGAATACCTGGCGTATCGAGAATTTCCAAATCCTTATTAGACTTGAGCCACTGCTGTCCCTTGGTGACGCCGGGCTTGTTTCCTACGACAGCGATTTTCTTGCCTGCCAGACGGTTCATGAGCGTTGACTTGCCTGCATTTGGAATACCGATAATCATGGTCCGTAGGGTTTCGTTTTGAATACCACGTTCGCGGAGACGCTCTAGCTTATCCTTCATTAGGCTTTTTGCTGCGTCGGTCACTTTTTTGACTGTGGACTGCTCTTTTGAATTGATGGCCAAGGTTTTCATCCCTTGACTTTCATAGTAGCTCTGCCATTCTTTAGTACGGGCAGGATCCGCCAAATCAACCTTATTTAAAATCATGAGTTTGGGTTTGTCGCCGACAATTTTAGTCAGCATGGGGTTCTGACTGGATAGGGGCAGACGGGCATCGACCAAAATGGTCACGAAGTCCACGTGCTTAATATTTTCCTGAACCTGACGGCGCGCCTTGGACATGTGCCCCGGAAACCATTGAATAATTGCCATGGGATTAAAACTCCTTTACTTTGGGCTTTTGTGAGCCTAACTTGATATTATTTATAAGAAATGGGCAGTTATTGGGCAAAATCAAGCTTTTTAAAATAGATAGCTAACTCATCTATTCTACCATTTTTTTTAATTTTCGTCTTCATTGTTTTATTTTCTTTTTGTCCTTATATCTCAGAAATTCTTCAAATCGGTCAATTTGAACAAACAATGTTTTATGTGATGGATTAATAACTGCATCTCGAAATTTTTTTCTCTTCTTCATTTCACGTAGCCATCTGTTCAAAGTGTGTATAGACAACCCAGACCAAATTTTTAAAATGGTTTTCTTATTACCCCAGCCACTTTCGATACCAAAATTCATATCCGATACTTACTATTTTTTGAATTCATAAATTGATCCACTTTCTTAACTCAAAAATAGTATGCCACGATTGCAGTGAAATTTAGACAAAAAATAACAGTAAGTCTTTTTCTGATGAAAAAAAGTTACATAGAAGTGATTAAATAAAGATTGTTCAACGAAGAATAAGTTGATAACAACAATAGGCGAGGGTACTTCTCATGATTCGTTGTTACTACATCTTATTGACGACCATGAGACCTCACGGGATAAGTCGTACATTTTTCCTCGTTTACACAAGATATGAGGACCTTAGTCCGAGTTCAATTACACTCGTGAATTACGCATTTAGGTTACGACTACCTTTTTGTATTTTAGTTTTCTGAGCCACCTTGTACGCTATATACGCCTTCGTATCACGTTTCTGTTGGTAGTTCCACAATTTCGCTATCCCTTCCTCTGACGATCTTGGTTTCTAGCGTCAGAATTAAAACGGTCTCTCCCCAGACCGTTTTAATCCGCTACCTCACGATAGTCAGGCTTGGGAGTCGCTATTGGGTTCACCTGTAGCGGGTGCCAACGGAGGACTTCCACCTCAGATGTACGACATGCCCGTCGTACACAGAAAAAGACAAACAGGCTCTATGAGACTGTAGTGGGTAAATCCACTGTAGAGATTATCGAGCCTTTTAGAGTGTAGAAAAAAGCCCCATATGACCTATAATGAAAAGCGAAAAAACTATCATTTAGAGAGACTCATATGGAACAATTCAATTTTATCACACAACTACTCGGAATTAAAGACCCTAATATCATTATTTTGGAGATTGTGGATGCCAGGAGCCGCAAAGAGGTCATCGCTAAGCTGGATTACCCTGCTCCCAAATGCCAACATTGCCAAGGGCAGATGGCCAAGTACGACTTCTAAAAACCATCCAAAATACCCTAAAACCGGGACCAATTGGTCATCAAGAGCAGCCGCTCGGTCATTCAAGAGTATAGCGTCACGCATGGCTCTTCCCCCACATTCTTATTTGACATATTTTCTCACATTTTCATGCAATTTTCAAGATTTCAATTGGCTTGTAGGCAAGAATTTCTATAAGTAACGAAGGAGGGATAAAATAACTGCCAACGTTACAAGGAAAATGATGGTGAGGTAAAAATAATTCCGTCTCTGCTTGTTTTTCTTAGGCTCAACATAGCGAGCTTCCTTGATCTGTTTCTCAATCGCTTCATCCAACAAGGGATTACGTTTCTCTGTCATTTAGCGCTCCTCCTTCCCAAGTAACTGTTGGTATCCAGTAACAGATTCATTGCTAGTTTCTTCACGCTGCAAGGCCACCATCTGTGGATAAGATGCTGCAAAGCCTGCCAAGGCCATCACCATGTTAGTTGGCTGGCTGGCATCAAAGCGGTGGGAAGCTGGAATCAGATCACGGTTATGAACGGTTTGCTCAAAGGCCAAAATCACCATATTTTGCTCAAAGGCCTTGCGAACCGCATCCATTACTTCTCCACTATGATTGATATCGAGGTAGATATCGCATTCTTGGAACAACTGTTGCAGTTGTTTCTGTGAAATATTTGGATAGAGGGTAATATTTGACTTCGCTTCAAAAGCCATCAATCGTTGAGACATTTCTGTCAAGGCGCCGATATGGAAGTGGAAGTCTGGTAGTGCTTGAGTTAGCTCCTCTAATTTCTCAATCTGATCCGAGTTGGTTAGGATAAGGATTTCCTTTCGTCCAGCATTCTCACGCAAGCTTGGATAGATATAACCTAGGTAAGCAATCTTGGCCTTTTGTTCTTCCGGCAAGATATCAATCATCTTCTGATAAACATGACGCTGCTGTACCAAAACACGTTGTGTACGAACGTGGGAAGAATTCAACATGACCTTCATGTTTCCTGGGATGTCCTCCTGGATACCTTCCTGCCAAAATAGGACATCTTGACCTGCTTCTGGACTGTTGTAGGAGAGGAAAAAAGGAGTCGATAAAGAGTTGTACCAAATCTCTGACAATTCCCAGCCCATTTCCGCAAAATAATGGCGGAACAATTCCACACGATTGTCAAAGAAATACACTTTTCCCTGCCAGTTTAACTGAATGTCACCCGTCATGAAATTCTCAACCAAGACCTCTTGTTTTGCCTGATTGAAATAAATACGGCTAGTCACCTTCTGCTCGGCATTAAAATAGGTTCGTGCAAACAACCAACCAAAGCGATTGTAGTGGTCTGTAAAACGTACCTTTTCATTTGGTCCAAACCAGTCAACATTTTTGATGCGACGGAGGTGCTTGGGTTCAGCATAAAAAATCTTTGCCTTCCGTTGGCTGTAATCCCAGACTTCTCCTTCACCATTGGTCCCTGTAATTTCCCAAAAAGGAGGGACTTGGAGTTGGTTGAAATAAAGCGAGCACCCCTGACCTGTCTCCATTTGGCAATAGTATGAATAGGCAGAGGTCACACCTTCTGGTAGAAAACCATCATCATTAATGACAACGACAGGACCTTGGAAACCTGCCTGAGTCAGTGAATAATACAGATCCTTACTGGCCTGATGGAAGCTATCATATAATTGAATCATTTTAAACCTCCTCAATAAAGCGCAACCACGCTTTTTCCAATTCGACCGTCAGAAATTCCTTGGCACGATCATAGGATGCCGCCTGCCAGTCTTCCAGCTGACCTGATTGGAATAGGTCCAGCAGTTTTTCGGCAAAAAGTCGGCTATAGACAGTTGGATCATCAATGTCCAAACGACTGATCAAGCTACCGTTTCGTCCATCCTGAACAAAGGTTTGGTTGCCATAAGGAACATCCAAGCCAATAATCGGCAGGCCAGAACCAATGGCTTCCATCAAGGTCAAACCAAAACCTTCTGAGGTCGAACCTGCCAAGTAGGCTTGGTAGTGTTTATAAACCTCTGTTAAATCATGGTGCCCCATCAAGCGAATAAAAGAGGACGCATCGTGTTCTTTGATCATGGCTTCCAAGCGGCTACGTTGCCCACCCTCACCATAAATATCAAACTGAAGGTCTGGCAAGTGTTTTTGGGCCTGAATCACCGCATCCACCAGCCAATCAATGTGTTTCTCACTAGCCAGTCGCGAACAGGTCACCAAAGAGAAAGGACGACGGTCCAATTTGGGCTGGCGCAATTCATCCAAACTACCAACTGGTAAAGTAAAAATTTTCGGGCGGAAAGGCGTATAGGTCTCAAATTGGGCCGCCAGCGTTTCCGCTTGCGCCTTGGTTGAGGTAATAAAGGCATCAATCTTATCCGCATTCGAAAACTGATATTCATAATAGTTATTCCAAAGAATAGTTTCTTCCGTCACAGAATTCATATTGTAATGCTCTGCATGAATCACGACTGCCACACGGGCCTCTCCTCGGTGGCGCAGAATCGCCTGACCTGTCCCAGTAGCACGATCAATCAAGATAATGTCCTCTTTTGTCAGAGCCAATCGGTCCAACATGCGACCAATCAACTCCTCTTTTGTACAAAGGATAGCATCAGGAAAACGGAAGATACTCTGGTCACCAGAACAGTTTTCTTCATAGGCGATAGAACCATCTTCGTTGAAAAATACCCGCACATTTAAAACAGGTGCATTATCCACTGGAGCATAGTATTCCGAAAACATCTTGGTATAGCTATAGTAGTCCTTGCGAATCAGCTTCCCTTTGGAAAGAAACTCTACCTTTTGCACATAGTCTGGATGATTTTTCCGTGTAAACACCAAGATGACCAAGTCCTTGTCTTTATGCTGGTATTTGACAGATTCGGGGCTCTGTGAAACCTTGACAAAATCAGAATCTAGACTGGCTTCAAACTCCATCAAAGGATAGGTTGTCGCTGCGATCTTGACATCGGTAAAAAAGCCATAGAGCCAGATAATTTCCTGGTCTTCAAAGCCAATATTGGCTGTAAAATGAGCCAGGTTTTCTCCTTGAAACATATCTGTAAAAATAAATTTACTATCTTGGCCAATCTTTCTAAAAATGCTGGCCCGATAGGCTTGGGCATACTCTACTCCGCTGCTGGCCCAACCAATTCCACGGTTGACATTATAAATGGTCATCTTCTGTTCCTTTTCTTATACAAAATAAATAGAATGTTTTCCATCTTTCGATTGCTCTATGGTACTGAGCATAACATTTCGAGCGATTTTCTGTTTGACAAAATCAGACATCTGTTTGTAGGAACGCAGGGATTCTTGGTAGTATTCGGACATCCCATCCCTCTGGGCTGTAGATCGTGTTGTGACAACCCCCTTCAATTGTTGGAGACTGTCAACTTCTTCGACCCAGCACTCATCAATTGCCTTCAAAACAGACAGACGATAGAACTCTGACAAAGCTTCTTCTGACTGCAAAAGCATCCCTTTTTTAGCCACTTCTTCTTCCACCAATTTTAACAAATAGTTCTTAACGTCCTGGTCATCGTCCAAGTCTAAAGCTCTTGGGAAATACCTGAAAGCATAGCTATAGTTGTCCAAGATATAGCGGCGTAGCTGATGGCGTGTTCGCTCCTTGTTCTCGGCCAAATAAGAATCGATCACTTCTTCCATAATCTGGCGGACATTTTCCGCCAAGTTCTCATCATCAAGAATCAAGCGGTCCCGCAAGCCATAAATCTTCTGGCGCTGGACTCGCAGGCTTTCATCAAAGCGAATAGTTGATTGACGAGCACTGACAGCATTATCCTCACTCTTTTCTTGAGCTTGATGAATAGCCGCATGGAAGCGGCGACCTGTCAAAGCTCGACCATAATTTCTACGATCTTCACGATTATGCTTTTTAAAGTATTTTTTGACCCATTCCGGACCATAGTTGGTCAACAATTCATCTTCCAAGGAGACAAAGAACTGAGACATGCCTGGTTCACCTTGACGGCCTGCTCGACCGCGCAACTGCCAGTCCATCCGACTATTGGCCATCCGCTCGGTTCCAACAACTGCCAAACCACCCAATTGTTCCACACCTGGTCCCAACTTAATATCAGTCCCACGGCCGGCCATAATAGTCGCACAAGTCACCGTCCCCAACTGACCAGCCTCTTTGATAATCAAGGCTTCTTTTGCCACATTATTAGCTGTCAATGTTGAATGGGCAATGCCTTCTTGCAAGAGCAGTTGCGAATAAATTTGGGTGATTTCCACAGTTCCAGAAATCAACAGCACAGGTTGTCCCTTGGCATGCAGCTCCTTAACTAGCTCCATCGTTGCATACAATTTTTCTGGAAGAGTGGTATAAATTTTATCTGGATAATCGATTCGTTGAATCGGCACATTGGTCGGAATGGAGATAACTGGAACCTTATAAGTCGAAATCAACTCATCCTCTGCCTGGTGTCCTGTACCTGTCATTCCTGCAAGTTTAGGGAACATGTTGAAGAGGCTTTGATAGGTAACTGAGCCCATGGCACGACTTTCTTTGGTTTTCTTCACATTTTCCTTGGTTTCCAAGGCTTGGTGAATACCAGATTGTAGACGGGTGCCTTCTAACACGCGTCCTGTTCGATTGTCCAAGAGTTTGACCTCATCATCCTGTACCACATAATCATAATTTTTCTTGTAGAGATAGTGGGCCCGTAAGGCTAGGTTGATATGGCGATTGAGCTCCCAGTTGTCTGCATTGTAAATGCTCTCTTCTGCGAAATAGTGTTCCGCATAGTCATTTCCCTTGTTCGTCAAATAGACTTCTTTTTTATCTGGGTCAAAGTAAAACTCCTCTTCTCCCAAAGTTAGTACAAACTGATCGCAGATATCGTACATATTGGATTGAACTCGAGGGGTCCCTGAGATGATGAGAGGAGTTTGGGCGCTATCTAGCAAGACCGCATCCGCCTCATCAACAATAACATAGTTAAAGTCACGTAGGAACTTCTCGCTCTTTGAAGAAGCAAGGTTATCAGACAGGTAATCAAAACCCAGACCAGCACCTGTTACATAGGTGATATCGGCTCCATAGACCATTCGTTTAGTCTCTGCATCTCCTTCTTGGTCATCATCATAGACACCAAGACCAACAGATAGGCCGAGAAACTCATAGACCTGCCCCATTTCCAAAGCATCCCGCTTGGCCAGATACTCATTAGTGGTGACTAAAATCGCACCTTTTCCTGATAGAGCATTGAGGTATAGGGGCATTGTCGCCGTCAGGGTTTTTCCCTCACCAGTCTTCATCTCCGCAATGGTCCCTTGATGGAGGGCAATTCCCCCCATCACCTGTACATCATATGGAAATTGACCTAGGACACGGTAACAGGCTTCCCTACAAACCGCAAACGCTTCTACCAGCATATCGTCTAGGTCCTCACCTGCTTCCAAGCGCGCCTTAAAGAGACTTGTTTGATTCGACAAGTCTTGATCGGTCATCCCTTCATAGGTATCGGACAGAGCATTAATCTGTTTGGTTAATTTTTTAATCTTTCTCAACCGAATCTGATTCAGCAAAGAAGTCTTGTATTGCATGGTTGCTATTCCTTTATCCTTTTTGGTGAATCAAGCGGCTCACCAATCTTAGTTCCTCAGGCTCCTGACCTGATGTGTAGCTGCTGACTTGATTTCTTTCTACCAAAGGTTTGGCGCTATTTTCAGGTCCATAAATCGCAATATGGAAGAATTCCACCTGCCGACAACCTGCACTCATTAGGGAAATCCGATAGGTGAAGGCATCTTTAGGAAAGGTAAATTCTTCTTGCCCATTTCTGAGGATATCCCGTTGGATTTCCTCATCCTGGCGATTGAAATATTGAATTTGAAAATAGGCGGTCTGTTCAGGCGTGATGGTGACCTTTTGCTCTAGGCGATAGGTAACTCCTGGATAGAGCAAGGGGAGTTCTGGACAGGAACGATTGGCCTGGTAGTTAGTCCGAGACCGCCAAGTTTTAATGGGTTTACCTGGTGAAAAATGAAGATTCTCAAAGAAAATCGAGTCTTCCTGTATCTGGATCATTGAACCGTACAGGTAGTTCACACCTGGAGTTACTCCTGTCCAGAGTAATTTTTGCACTAATGCTTCTACCATTACATGTCCCTTCCAAAATCATTTTTTAGAATCTTATGGTACTGAGCCATAAACCAACGGTTGATAGCTCGACTATTGTCGTTGTGTCGGCCTTCATACCCCTTACAGAAAATATGGACATCCTTATCCGCCAAATAATCAATCAGGCGTTCCATAGCATGGCCATCATAGTCATCCTGCTCCATATACGCAATCGCAAATTGAGTCGTATGAAAATCTGATTCGCCAAATTTATCCCAGAATCGTTGGTTAAAGGCTTCAACTGAGGCAGAATCAGCTCCACCGACCACATTCCGAATCATGTCACCACTGGTTTCAAACTCACCGGGACGCTTCAACTTCAAATTAGAAACAGTCTCTCCTAAGTTTGTAAACGGCTTCCCGACGATAACAGCATGGGGATTAAAATGAGACGCATAGTACAAGCCACCAAATGCTCCCATTGATAGACCGGAAAGAATAAGTTGGTTCGAATCAAATCCCAAATAATCCAAAGCTTCTTGAATCGCAGATTGTAAATGACCTTCTAATTCATCTGTTCCAGAATAGAAGCATCCTCCCTCCAAACGTGGATCGGCTATGAGTAGAAAGGGAGCTCCCAAGCGTTTCATCATGAAGAAACCTTCAAATCCTTCCGCTCCACGAAAACCAGAGAAATAAACATTCAAAGGTGGTTTCATATCTCCAGGGTTAAAGTAATGAAAAATTTCTTGGCGCTTGGCATCCGAATGACGCTTCCCCCCTAAGATAAAACGACCAAGTCCAGAACGCGAATAACGCCAATGGAGTACACCAGTCTTGATAGATCCTGTCCCTCTGGCAGAAACAGACACACTATAGAAACCAACCTCTGGATGTCGTGCTAGAACATAAGGTTCTTTCATTTCTTCTTCACTCAAAATCTGTTGCTCAAAAACATCCGCTAAAGATCCCTTACGGATCAGATCCAACTCTAGACGAAGTTCACAGTCTCCATTTTTTATGTATTCCAACCAGATTTCAAGAGACGTGGGAAAGGTCCCCAAGTTATAACGAAATGTCATTAGGGGTTGAAAATCCTCCCCAAAATCACCTGTAAACGTAACACCGACATTGCCCTCATAATCAACTTGACCTGTAAAGTTGGGATTAACATCAATCTCAGGGATCTTTAACTTAGCCCCATATTGTCCTGAAAAAAGGTTCATATGGAGAAAAGCGATCAACTCTTCCTGGCTTCCCTGTATAGGTAGGTAAGACATCACCTTTCTGCGGTAAAAACCAGTCGGAGCTATATCAAAGACCTCCACATTTTCTGTCATAAAGACAGCATAAGCTTCGATGCTATTCATCAAAGGTTCAAGTTGCTTTTCCGACAGAGAATCGGTTACCAGGATTCCTGTAAAGTAAAGAGGGACCTTGGGATTTTCTCCCATTTCTGCTAATTTTTCAGCAGGAATTTTTGCCAAAGCTGCATCGTTTAAGTCTTGGAGAAGGTCTGTAATGCCTTCTGCACTCGTATAAAGCCATTCCAGGTCTGCTGGAAGCTCCTTTCCTTGCGACCAATCTTGGCTTCCTATCTGTAAAATTTTCATTCTGTTAGCCTTTATTTTCTAATAATTCTTTCCATTGATCAATAATGCGACCGCTAGTGTAGTCCCCCATTTTTTGAACAGTTGAAACAAGGGACCTATTCCAGTTTGTCAGACCATCAAAGTAATATGCGACTGCTTCAATCAGATCTTTGATTTCCTTCACAATCCAACCATTTTCCCCATGCGTTACATACTCTGAAGCTTGGCGATTGATTTGTGGAATTCCAGCGCTAATACTAGCAATCTGAGTATAAAGATGCGGAACCTGTCCCAAATCCAATACCAATCGGGTCGTATCTAATTGGCGAATAATCTGATTTTCATTGGAAAAGGTATGGAAGCGAATGCTGGACAAGGTCATCTCTTGATCCTCTTCCAATTGGTTTTCACCAGCCTCTTCCGATACTTCCATGAACCGAGCAAGTGTGTATTTTTCCTGCAGAAGAGCAATCAAATCACTTTCCAAAGCCTTCATATTGCGTGCACGTTCATAGCTGACAATATCCAATTCAATCAAGGGATTTTCTTCCATTAACTGCAATAAAACATGCAGGGTTTGTAAATAGTCTTCACGGCTTGCGCCGTCTATCTGCCAGTAAATAATCAATTCCTTGACCGTCTGACTGCGTCCTAAACGCAAACGTGTATCAAACGGCGTCACCTTGCTGACATGGTGAGCAGGGGTTCCCAGCTGGGCCAAACTGTACTCAAGGGCCAGCTTGTTTTTCTCCGAATCCACTACCAGGACATCACCTTCCTGAGCAAGACGCTTTAAGTCACTGCCCTCTTGGAGACTGTAGCGGTCACCGCTAAAGGACAACACTTTTTTCTGTTGTTCAAAAGCATCCAACAAGAGGTGATTGTGTTGTTCATGGACTGCCATAACCAAGTAGTCATGTTCTGTCATACGCAGACGTTTGAAGAAGAATAATTTCTCTAAAATCAAATCATCCCAACTCTCATAAGCCAGCTGGAAGAATTCCTGATCTGCCCGTGGGTTGATGGTAATGAGATTGGAAGCTTTTGTCAAGTGCTCACGAATCTGCCAGACCCCTTTTTCATTCAGATAATCCTGATGGCTAGGCTTCCCATCTGAAAAATAAAGGATACTCGATAAAAATCCACGATCGTCGAACAGGTAGTGGTAGGTGACTTCATTCTCCTTAAAGTATTCCACTTTCAAGAGATTGCCGCTTTCAGCAAAATGTACTTCCGCAATCCGTTCATCCCCAATTTTGACCAACAAGGCAAAGGGAGTATAGACAAAACGTGCCCCCTGTGGCCATGTCAAATCCGATACCTGGACCACCTTGGTATTTTTACTTTGGATATTCTGAATCTCGTCAAAGAAGGACCAGTAAGGGGTTGAAAGAATATCTTGACGGTGCAAAAAATAGCGCAAATGAGGTTGGTACCCCAACAAGAGCATTATCGTTTCTTCGCCCGCAGCCTGGAAGGTCTTCAATTGATTCACTGCATCGTCAAAGGTCATATTTTCAATGGCACGAAACCATAATGGGGCTTCCATATACCACTTACGATTTCCTTGATACCAGGATGGGACAAAATAAAACATAGTAACTCCTTTAAATAATCTCGTCGTATTCTCTCCATGAACGAAGAATACGAACCTGTTCCACTATGCCCAACAAAAGGGTAGTGACAATATAAATATTGTTGATCAACAGTGCGATACTGATTTGCCCTTGCTGGCTCCACACCAGGATCAAGGGCACACCTCCCATCAAGCAGGTATAGATCGCACCAACCAAGGTTAAACGATTTAGATAGAAGGAAATGTACTTCCGAGTTGCCTCTCCTGGACGAACATTCTCGATATAGTCCCCACTTTTCTGCATATTTTCCGCGACTTCAGTCGGGTCTATATTGAAGTAGGCAAAACCAATAGCTAAGATGAAGAGCAAGAAGATATACACCAGAATCCCGAGTAATTCTGAAATACTCACCTTCCCAACCAGCTCCTTCAATATAGGATTTTCTGGAAAAATCTGCAACATAGCTGAAATCAGAATTGGTGGCAAGGACATCAGCGTCATCGCATACATGAAAGGCATCCCTCCTGCCGGCGTCACCCGAATTGGGATATAGGTGGATTCGGCAAATGCACTGATAATCATTATCCGTCGAATCGGAATCCGATACTCTGCTCGATAAACGACGACTGTAATCCAAATCAAGGCAGAAGCGATTAGTGCAATCACCGCAATCGTCAACAAAAATTCGAGGCCTCCCAATCGTTTTTCTGAAAAATACCGGATGATATTAATGATAAAAGTTAAAATCATGTTGGAGACAATAATAACCGATGGGCCTCCTAAGCCCTTACGGCCATTCACATTTGCCAACCACATGAGGACAAAACTACCGGTAATCATCACTACCATTGTAATTCCCCTTACGATTGGGAGTGAATAGTCACCAAACTGACTAAACTGATAGTACTCTGATAGGGAACTAACCCCAATGGACTGGATCAAGGCTACAATAAACATCAATAACATGCGGTAGCGATGGCTTTGTTGGGCAGTTAAACCTTTAATTGTCTTAAAGAGCGTCAAAAAACGCCACAAGATCATCCCTGTCATCCAAGGACTCAGCCCGAGAGAAAATAGATTCAGGGTCGAAAACTGACCACCTGTTACCATGGCCAAGTTCTCCAAGGCACTATCTAATTTATATGCACCCGCTTCAATGCCTGCAACAGGAAGGGTTGCGATTGGGATATATTTCCCCAACATATAGACAAATACGATACCAACCATCCAGGTCAGACGGTTAGCTAGAGTAGAAGAACGATAGTTTCTCCATATATTTTTCATAATATAAACTTCCTATTCCTTATCATATCTAGGGATAAGACCTTATTTATCCCCACATATGATAAATCGAAGTCGCCCTCGTTAAAGAGCAGCTTCGATTCAACTAGTATGACTTGCTCATTCTTATTCGCTGTTTCAAGAAAAGTGTTAAAAAACCATTTTTTTAACTGCGTTTTTTGCTCATGTCTTACTAGTTTTAAATATGTCCAAAAGAGTCTCCCAATTCTAGCACTATTGCTAGGCTAAGTCAATAAAAATACTATGAAAACACTAAGTTTCTTCAATGAATACATTTTCAATTTTCCTACGGAAAATATAGCTAGTTGGCACATATTTTTCCTTTTTTGAGACTACTATTTTTAGGTTAAATGAATCTAAAAAATCTTATGCGCCAGCTTTTTCCATAAAAACTGCTAGCCGTTCCATTACTTATCTATTAGTGTACTGTTTCTTTATCTATTATTCAACTGATTATCGGTTTTTCCATATTTAAATCAGAACTTGATGCAAAGAAAGTAGCTGGCATTTGCTAGCTACTTTTCTTTTTTCCTTATAGCTATAATTACTTTTCTTCTTCGTCTTTTTTGCGACGTTTGTACAAGGCACCAAACAAGAGGCCTGCTCCAAGCAATCCTGCCCAAGATGACGACTCCTCACCTGTACTTGGCAATACTGCTGACTTATGAGGAAGCTGTGAATCCTGTGAAGGAGTTGATTCAGATACTGATTCAGATACTGATTCTGATACTGACTCAGGTACTGATTCACTGATTGACTCGGATACAGATTCAGAAATGGATTCAGAGACCGACTCTGATATTGATTCTGAAACTGATTCAGAGTTAGATTCTGAGACTGATTCGCTTGCAGATTCAGAAATGGACTCGGAGACGGATTCAGACACGGATTCTGAAATTGATTCTGAGACGGACTCGGAAATAGATAAAGACTGGCTAATAGATTCTGAAACTGATTCGATATCTATTGGAGGTAGTGGTGGATTTACTAAACCTGGACCATTAGAGTGAACTTCTACACTTGACTCGGAAATGGACTCAGATACAGATTCGCTGACTGATTCTGAAATTGACTCTGATACAGATTCTGAAATCGATTCTGATACTGACTCTGAGATGGATTCCGAGACGGACTCTGATACTGATTCGCTAATTGACTCTGATACAGATTCTGAAATTGACTCAGAGACTGACTCGCTCACTGATTCTGATACTGACTCTGATACTGATTCGCTGACTGATTCAGATACAGACTCAGAGATTGACTCTGAAACTGACTCAGAGACTGACTCTGATACTGATTCAGAAATTGATTCTGAGATAGATTCTGAAACTGATTCTGAAACTGATTCGCTTACTGATTCTGATACGGACTCAGAAATTGATTCTGAGATTGATTCTGATACTGATTCAGAAATTGATTCTGACACTGACTCTGATACTGATTCAGAAATTGATTCTGAGATAGATTCTGAAACTGATTCTGAAACTGACTCAGAGATTGACTCTGAGATTGACTCTGATACTGATTCAGATACTGACTCGCTTACTGATTCGCTGATTGACTCTGATACTGATTCAGATACAGATTCTGATACTGACTCAGAAATTGATTCTGAAACGGACTCAGAGATTGACTCTGATACTGATTCAGAAATTGATTCTGATACTGACTCTGATACTGATTCAGAAATTGATTCTGAAACTGACTCAGAAACTGATTCAGAAACTGATTCTGAAATTGATTCAGATACTGACTCGCTTACTGATTCAGAAACGGACTCAGAGATTGACTCTGAAACGGATTCAGATACTGATTCTGAGATAGACTCAGAAACTGATTCAGAAATTGATTCTGATACTGATTCAGAAATTGATTCTGAAACGGACTCAGATACTGATTCTGAGATAGATTCCGAAATTGATTCTGATACTGACTCAGAAACGGACTCAGAGATTGACTCTGATACTGATTCAGAAATTGATTCTGATACTGACTCAGAGATTGATTCTGATACAGACTCGGAGATTGACTCAGAGATTGATTCTGATACTGACTCGGAGATTGACTCAGAGACGGATTCGCTGATTGATTCAGAAACGGACTCAGAGATTGACTCTGAAACGGATTCAGATACTGATTCTGAGATAGACTCTGATACTGATTCAGAAATTGATTCTGAGACTGACTCGGATACTGATTCAGAAACTGACTCAGAGATTGACTCAGATACTGACTCAGAAACGGACTCAGAGATTGATTCTGATACTGATTCTGAGATTGATTCAGAAACGGACTCAGAGATTGACTCAGAAACTGATTCAGAAATTGATTCTGAGACTGACTCTGATACTGATTCAGAAATTGATTCTGAGACTGATTCTGAAATCGATTCTGAGACTGACTCAGAAACTGATTCTGATACTGATTCTGAAATGGACTCAGAAACTGATTCTGAGATTGATTCTGAAATTGATTCTGAAACTGATTCACTTACTGACTCAGAAATGGATTCTGAGACTGACTCAGAAACAGATTCAGAAACTGATTCTGAAATTGATTCTGAAACTGACTCGGAGACTGATTCTGATACTGATTCTGAGATGGATTCAGAAATGGACTCTGATACTGACTCTGAAACAGATTCTGAAATAGACTCAGAAACTGACTCTGAAATGGATTCAGAGAGCGATTCTGAAATAGACTCAGAGACTGATTCAGACACTGACTCTGAAATAGATTCAGAAACTGATTCTGAGACTGACTCTGAAATTGACTCAGAAACTGATTCTGAGACTGACTCTGAAATTGACTCAGAAACTGATTCTGAGATTGACTCGCTTACTGACTCAGAGATTGACTCAGAAACTGATTCGGAGACTGACTCTGAGATGGATTCTGAAACTGATTCTGAGATCGACTCACTTACAGACTCAGAGATTGATTCTGAGACTGATTCTGAAATTGATTCAGAAACTGATTCTGAAATTGATTCTGAAACTGATTCTGAGATGGACTCACTTACAAACTCTGAAATTGATTCGGAGACGGATTCAGAAATGGATTCAGAAATTGATTCTGAGATAGATTCTGATACTGATTCAGAAACTGACTCGCTGACTGATTCTGAAATGGACTCAGAAACTGACTCAGAGATGGATTCTGAGACTGACTCTGAGATTGATTCAGACACTGACTCAGAAACTGATTCAGAAACTGACTCAGACACTGACTCGCTTACTGATTCTGAAATAGATTCAGAAATTGATTCTGAGACTGACTCTGAAATGGATTCTGAGACCGACTCTGAAATGGATTCGCTTACTGATTCAGAAACTGACTCTGATACTGATTCTGAGATTGATTCAGAGACTGATTCTGAAATGGACTCAGAAACTGACTCTGAGATGGATTCTGAGACTGACTCTGAGATTGATTCAGACACTGACTCAGAAACTGATTCAGAAACTGATTCAGAAACTGATTCAGAAACTGATTCAGAAACTGATTCTGAAATGGATTCTGAGACTGACTCAGAAATGGATTCAGAGACTGACTCAGATACCGATTCAGAAATTGATTCTGATACTGACTCTGATACTGATTCGCTGATTGATTCACTTACAGATTCAGATACTGATTCGCTGATTGATTCTGAGACGGATTCACTTACAGATTCAGATACTGACTCAGAGATTGATTCAGATACCGATTCTGAAATCGACTCTGATACTGATTCAGAGATTGATTCTGATACTGATTCAGAGATGGATTCTGATACTGATTCTGATACAGACTCTGAAATGGATTCAGATACAGATTCTGAAACTGACTCTGATACAGATTCTGAAACTGACTCTGATACTGACTCGCTGACTGATTCTGAGATTGATTCTGATACTGACTCAGAGATGGATTCAGAAACTGACTCAGAAATTGATTCGCTGACTGATTCAGAAATGGATTCGCTGACTGATTCAGAAATGGATTCGCTGACTGATTCAGAAATGGATTCTGATACTGACTCAGACACTGACTCGCTGACTGATTCTGAGATTGATTCTGATACTGACTCAGAGATTGACTCAGATACTGATTCTGAGATTGACTCAGATACTGATTCTGAGATTGACTCAGAGATTGATTCAGACACTGATTCTGAGATTGACTCTGAAACTGACTCAGAGATTGATTCAGAAACTGACTCTGATACTGATTCAGAAATCGATTCTGAAATTGATTCAGAAACTGACTCAGAGATTGACTCTGATACTGATTCTGATACTGATTCAGATACTGATTCTGAGATTGATTCAGAAACTGACTCAGATACTGATTCTGAGATTGATTCAGAAACTGACTCAGAGATTGACTCAGAAACTGATTCTGAAATGGATTCAGAAACTGACTCGCTGACTGATTCTGAAATGGACTCTGAGACTGATTCAGACACTGATTCTGAGATTGACTCAGAGATTGATTCAGACACTGATTCTGAGATTGACTCAGAGATTGATTCAGACACTGACTCTGATACTGACTCTGATACTGATTCTGAAATTGATTCTGAAATTGATTCAGAAACTGACTCTGATACTGATTCTGAAATCGATTCGGATACTGATTCTGAAACTGACTCGCTTACTGATTCAGAAATGGATTCTGATACTGACTCAGAGATTGACTCTGATACTGATTCAGAAATTGATTCAGAGACTGACTCTGATACTGATTCTGAGATTGATTCAGACACTGACTCAGAGATTGACTCTGAAACGGATTCAGATACAGATTCTGAAACTGACTCAGAGATTGATTCAGACACTGATTCTGAGATTGACTCAGAGATTGACTCAGAGATTGACTCAGACACTGACTCTGATACTGATTCTGAAATTGATTCAGAAACTGACTCTGATACTGATTCTGAAATTGATTCAGAAACTGACTCGCTCACTGATTCAGATACTGATTCTGAAACTGACTCTGATACTGATTCTGAAACTGACTCAGAGATTGACTCTGATACTGATTCTGAGATTGACTCAGAGATTGATTCAGAGATTGATTCAGACACTGACTCTGATACTGATTCTGAAATTGATTCAGAAACTGACTCTGATACTGATTCGGAAATTGACTCTGAGACTGATTCAGACACTGACTCAGAAACGGATTCACTGATTGACTCTGATACTGACTCAGAGATTGACTCAGAAACTGACTCTGATACTGACTCACTTACTGACTCAGAGACGGATTCAGAAAGGGATTCTGACACTGATTCAACAACTGATTCTCGTACAGATTCTGAGATGGATTCTGACACTGACTCTTTAATTGAAGTTGAAATGGATTCAGAAAGCGATTCACTTGCAGAAATTGAAGTCGATTCAGATTTAGAAGTTGATTCTGACTCTGATGCAGATTTAGAATTCGAAATGGATTCAGATGTTGAAGTAGACTCAGATTCTGATAAAGATATAGAATTTGAATTTGATAACGATTCTGACTCAGATTTGTCAACTGTATACCAATGAGTTGTTTCATTTACAGACGTTGACAAGGGATTTCCTAATCCATACTGAATACCGTAGTCACCTACACCTGTCGAACTTGAGTTCGCAGTCCAAAGTCCCCACTTTCCAGTCTTATCTAAAGACTGCCTACCGAAGAAGAATCTCCCATATTGAGTCCCACCTTGTTCTTTACCACCACTCCAGTACCCTATTAAACGCCAATTTTTAGCTGGACTAGTATAGAAGACCATAATACGTTGCCCATTATGCGTAGTCGTTGTATAACTTGGTTCAATAGTTGAATAAGTATTATAATTAGTCCCTGATGTTGAAGTGGAAGCTTTTATCTCACTTGTCTCAAATATCTTGATAAATCCAGTCGTATCTGTACCATTCCAATCAACTGTACCTGTATAGGTTGGATCGCGATAGTATAAACTCCTCTTAATTGTTCCTTGATCATCAACAATTGTAATCAATGTTTTAGTCCCCTGATTTTCTACCTTACCATGCATATATACAGTTCCAGGAGTTAAAGATCTAGTTGAAGTGGCATTTGTGGTAGTGGAATGGTCATATCCAACAAATGAACGAACGCCAGATGGTGTCACTGTTTGTCCACCAATTGTCATGACAGAATAGGTAGCAATAATGGTACCGTCAGTTGTTTTATAATAGGTCGTATTTAGTGTATATGTTGGAACCAATGTAGTCCCATATACATCAGCAGAGCTGGTACTAAATCTTAATCCACCAGGAATTCCCGAAGCTGTTGCCAAGGAAGTGTCGTAGGTAATAGTGATTGGTGAGTTATCAGAATCAAGAGTGCTTGGGTAAGTAAAGGTTGCACTAGATCCAGGATCAATTTTATAAGACTCTAATACAGTACCAGTTTTACTTACCAATTCTGCCAGTACTGTGTAAGTATTTGGATCTTCGTCTAATGAATAGCGAATATAGGCATTTAAAGCTGTACCGCCTGAACTCTTATGGTTTTGATCATAAGTATCTGTTGCTGTATAACTAAATGTATGCCAACCAGCTACACTTGTACCAGCATATGGCGATGAAAATGTCAGATCAGTAACTTTCGCCCCATGGGCATCTGTCATCACAGGGGTTGCCGTTGAAAGCGTGTCAACTAAAACACCATAACCTTCACCAACTTTAGTCACTGTTGCAGTCGTTGCTGTGTCAAGAGCAAAAGTAATCACTCCATCTTCATCATTTTCCAACAACAAAAGACCAATTGCTTGATTGCTTGATTGCAAACTGCTGATAATGGTAGCAAGGTCAGCCACAGTTGCATCCGCATCTCCTAAGATGGTTTGAGCCAACAAAATCTGGTCACGACTGGTCTCAATCGCAGTCAGCAAGGCTTGGCTTGGTGCAGTTTGGTTACTTGCGATTTGCACTAAAACCTCTGCTTCCGAAATAACTTGCTCTAAAGTTTGCTTTTCTTCTTCTACAGTTGTAGGGCCTGTTTCGCTCGCACTGGTTTCTGAACCTGTTTCACTTGCTGCTGTTTCACTTGCTGCTGATTCGCTTGTGCTGGTTTCAGAGCTTGTCGAACTTGATGTCGTAGTCGATCCGGACTCAGATTCCGAATGTGATACAGAAGTTGATTCTGAGACAGAGAGCGACTCTGAAGCCGACTGACTTTCTGAGTTTGATACGGACTCTGATGAACTGAGCGATTCGGACTCCGAAATCGATATCGATCCCGATGCTGAGGTTGACTCAGATTGACTCGCTGCTTCGGAAATCGATGTTGACTCCGAGGAGCTTACTGAAACCGAATCTGAGTCGACAACTGTCGTTAACACGACAGTGTCTGCTTCTGCCAAGGTTGATGCACTTGTCTCTGATGTCGCGACAACTTCAGAAGCCATAACGGTTTCAACCGAGACATTTCCCCCCACAACAGCTCCCGCTGCTGCTAATCCGCGTAACAATTGGCTTGCAGTCATTGAACGTTTTACAGTGGCAAGGTTGACCTCGGCTGAACTTGCCGAAGACTTGCCTCCAATACGCATCAAACCAATTTGCGACATGACTGTCCTCACCCAATGCTTACCGGATTTATGCATTTTTACACGACTTTTTCGAGATACTTCGGTAAAGTCATCTTTTCTTTGCATTTTCATTCAAAGAAATCCTCCTGATGTTGCTTTATTATTTAGTGCCCTAAAAATGTCCCAATCAGCAATAGTCCGCTAAATAATCACTCCATTCTACCAATGAGTTATACTAATGTCAATAATTTTGCTTAAATGAAAACGTATTTTTTCTTTTGTTTTTCTAGCTTAATATATTGTTAAAAAATAGTTTTCAAAATAGATTTCTTTCGTATATTTTCATTATTTTTCACTTTTATATCAATAAAATCATGAAACCAGTTGAGTACAACTGGTTTCATGATTATTCTTGCTCTTCTTTTTGTTTTTCTTTTTGAGTAGTCCAAATAACAGCATTCCTCCGAGCAAGGAGAGGGATTGCTGGATAGAGTTGGATAGTGACTCGGAGACGGACTCAAAGACAGATTCCTATACGGAGAGACTCAAACTCTCTGTCATAGGCTGGTAATGAAAAGAAAAGATAAGATTACTCTCACCTTTTCCATTTTTCTAAAATTGAAATCTTTTGCATACATTTTTGATAGTCTTGCATCTGACCAGTTTTCAAATAATAATCCTTGTGTAGATTCAATCGCCATCTATACGCCATTAATTCCGGCGCAATATCAAAACCAATTAATGACAAAACTGTAATTCGTTCTTCAATACTTTTTAGAGGAAAGACAGAAGAGATTTCGACCGTTTTAGTAACACTTGTTTGTCTTTTTCGATGGTAATATAAACTCATATTTGAAAAGACAATACGATCAGCATTCAGATAAATTTTCCAGGTTGTATAGTCGTCCTCAACTTTTTCATCTTCTGGATAAACAATGCCTTCCAATAGGGAGGATTTATAGAGTTTGCACCACGGAACTGTAAAGCATTGACTAATCGCAAATCGGCCTTCATACTCTTTTTTAAACCATTCTTGCGGACTATAAACCTGTCTAAAGTAATCTTGAGCTTGTAAATGGAAAGCAAATGAACTCGTCTCTTCCATAAATTGTGTAAAGTTAACCACAGCAATATCTGCATCCGTCTCGTTCAACGACTGATAGAGATATTCAATGTGATTCGGTTCCAACCAATCATCATTATCAACAAAGAGAATATAGTCTCCACTCACCAATTGTAAGGCTGTGTTTCTGGCTGCACCTACTCCGCCCCCACCCAGAGGCTTATTCACCAGTTTAACTCGACTATCTTTTTGTCGGTACTGCTCACAAACGCTAGCACTTCCATCCGTTGAACCATCATTCACCAATACTATTTCAAGATTTTGATAGGTTTGATTTATAATACTATCCAAACACTGTTTCAAATAAATACCCGCATTAAACACAGGAACGATAACCGATACTTTTTCCATCCTACTTAAACTTTCTAAATTGATCGTATAATTCTAACTTCACCCTTATCGTTCGATACAATTCTATCTGTCCTGTATAGAGGGCATCGGCTTTACATTTTTCTAAGCGAGCAACATACGAAGCGATCTGAGCTTTTGGATTGTACCCCATCGTCACTAGCAGAGCAATACGCTCCTCGGCATTACTAATCATGGTCATAATATCCTGCAACATAGCAGATCGAGATAGTCCTTCCGGCCGTTGAGAATAGTAATAAGGACCTTCATTGGTGAAATGAATCTGGTTAGCTTTCAAATACAACTTATAAATCGTTGCATCATCTTCTCTAAGACGCCCTACCGGATAGCGAATATCCCCAAACAAGGACCTTTTAAATAGTTTCAAAGGAGAGAAGGTGAAAGCAAGATGCATATTGTTCTTCATATCTCCTTCTAGATCCAACCACTCCTGGACAGAATAGACTGTTTGGAAGTAATTTCCTTCGTTATGGTAAAAAAGGAAAGACTGCCGTTCCTCGTTGAAAGAGGTGAAATTTGTGGCAGCAATATCCGATCCTGACTCTATCGCTCCATCATACAGATGTTTTAGATAGAAATCTTCCACAAAATCATCCGAGTCAACAAAGGTAATATATTCCCCTTTTGCATTATCGATTCCCTTGTTTCGAGCAGCAGATACTCCTGCGTTTTCCTGATGAATAACTCGGATCCGCTCATCTTTTTTGGCATATTCTTCCAAAACGAAGGCACTTCCGTCTGTCGAACCATCATTAATTAAAATCAATTCAAAATGAGGATAGGTTTGTTTCAATAAGGAATCAATACAACGTTTTAAGTATGGCTTCACATTATAAACAGGGACAATAATACTAATCAAAGTAGATTCTGATTGCATTTTATGCTCTTCTTTCACCGAAACCTCCTGTAGAGTTTGCGGCGCAACACCCACCCAAGCCTTTACGGAAAGAAGGTAGTCCGCATCATCTGTAAACTGAATATCTGTATCAAAATTATGCTCAGCAGTGTGCTTGTGGTCAAGTTTCACCTTGGAAGTCGCTTTCATTTGGAACCATTCATACTCAGAATCGATGTGGCCCAAATCAATTGCCTGATGACCTCTCTTCATCAAATCAACTCCCAAGACCTTGGCTGTTGGCCCCAACATCAGAAGGACCAGCTTATCATCTGCATGCTCTAGAATCGCTTCTAAAATGTCATCGTATTTAGCAAAAGCATTCTTTGATGGACAAACGATTCGAGAAACAGATTCTGCTCCAGCAAACAGATCATTACCAACTCCTGATCGACTGGTCTCACCTTCGACAATCAAAATATCTCGACCCCGCCATAAGTCCTTAATGGCTGCAAAATAGGCTGCCGCAGGTTCCTTATCCACCAAGTCAATATAGGGACGTGAAATGAAGGTTGAACCGTACCAATCAGATTGACACTCGTGGGCATAAAATTGACCATAGCGCTCAAAATGACTCTTCCAAAATTGTTGAGCATTTGAATTATACCGTTCCAATCCTTGAAAGACATCTGGCAAACACACCACTAATTCCGGAGAACTTGGAATGGTCAAAATAGCTTTTAAGGCTGCCGCTAATTCTGAATCATATGGCTGATAGGGGATACTAGACCCCTGAATCACATCAATTTCTCCATCTCCAAATCTCACAACAGAGGATTGGTGTTCTTTGATATAAGCAAGGCTATCTAAAATCGGCAAAACACGAATTTCTTCTAATTTTCTCATCCTTCTCCCCCATCACATATGGCACTAAAGACAGCATCGATCAATAATTTTTTCGTAAAATAGCCTTGTCGAACCAAGGGATTAAAGGCCCTTACTCTAGCCACAAATCCCTGATAGTCAGCTGGTGTCATAGCTTGAATTTTTTCAGCCGCTTCATCCAGACTGTCTACAACCAAACCAAGTCCATTCGCCTCGATGATTTCCTGATTGGCAATTCCTCTCTGAACAATCACAGGGATTCCTGCTGCTACAAAAGCACCTAATTTATACGGACAATAGAGGGTTTGATACCCCTTGTCATGATCATCCATCCAGACCAAGCCAAATCCGCCCTGCGACATTTCTAACAAGAGCTGTTCATCTGGGCGATAAGGCAGGCGTTTCACCATGGTTGGCAACTCCACCTCTTGGCGACAATAAAGATGAACCTGAACAGGATAGTTCCAGCTTTTCATGAAACTAAAACGCTCTGGTGAGCCCGGAAAGTGAATTAAGGGCTTGTAATAAGCTGGTAATTGCGGAGCATTGGTCGGATGATCCCACATCCCCTGAACTAGTGTCTTTTTCACAGTCAAACCATGTTCACGCAAGACATCAATCATCTTTTGACTCGGAGCCACAATGACATCTGCTAGATTATAATAGGCAATGGTCCGGTCCATCAAGTAGTAATTCCCCGCAAACATTAAAGGAACAACATCGTGGATAAAAATCACAATTTTGATTTGATAGGCCTTCAACTTTGCCATCAAGCGCTCATCAAAATTCGTTGTATTCCAAGTCGGCGTTTGGAAGATGACAACATCTCCATGCCGCAAGCCAGCCACAATCCCATCCAAGCGTTTACTGAGTTCAGACGGACTATCTGCCTCCATATTATAAGCATAGACCCCCAGTTCACGATAGCCAAGCCCAATCGCAATATCTGTCACCATATTTTGTCCAAGCTGCGCCGTTGAAGATGCTGCTTGACCGTTTAAATTTGTAATATAGACTCTCATTTAGTTGTTTCCGTATTTATCTATCATCCGCTTGCGGAATTCCAGGTTCTTATAAGCTACTACATCCCCATTACGCAGTTTGCTATCCCGATTTATCTGCGAACGCCATTTGTAGGCGGCAATTTCCCGTGACAAATCAAAACCAAGCAAACCCAGCACCTCAAGGCGTTCTGCCACTGGCTCCGTTGAAAATATTGTCGCCTGATCGGCTGTCTGGGTCATCGACCCCGCATTGACACGATAAATCAGACTAGAGCGATGCATATAGGCGATTCGATTCGCTGCCAAATATGTTTTCCAAGTTGTCCGATCGTCCTCCCCAAAACCATCTGTCGGATAGAGGATGTATTCAAACAGAGACTTTTTATACATTTTGCTCCAAGGTACTGTGAAACAGAGGGAAATATTGTGGCCAACACCATATTGGAAAGCAAACCACTCTTCTGGGCTATAAACAGCCTCGTAATAATCATCTGTCCCAATGTGTAAATTAAACTGCCCAGTCTCCTCGTAATACTGAGTAAAGTTGGAAATGGCTATATCACTTCCTGTACGAGTAAGTAGTTCATGCAAATCAGAAATATGATTGGGATCTATCCAATCATCTGCATCTACAAAGACGATATACTCTCCTGTCGCCACTTCAAGCGATGTATTACGTGCAGCACCTAGGCCCTCATTCTTCCTCTTGTGAACCACTCGAACCCGTGAATCTTGCTTACGCAACTGCTCGCACAAGAGAGCTGACCCATCTGTCGAACCATCATTGATCAATAAGATCTCTAGATTTTTATAATCCTGTGCAATAATACTTTCGACACACTGACGAAGATGTTTTTCCCCATTGTAAACAGGTACAATTACACTCACTTTTTCCACTTATATGCCTCATTCCCTCTTTATATATTACCATTATCATAGCATGCCTAGACTAGAAATGCAAAAATAGTCTGTTATTTTTCTATAAACAAAAAGGGGATTTTCCCCTTTTTAACGATAGATTCCATAATACTGGTGAGCTGACCATAGCCCCGTCACCATTGACTGGACCAATTCTGGATCCATCAAAAAATCTGTAACTGCCTGCCCATTGAGGTATCCAGCTTCGCTCTTAAAACCTGTGAAGGCTTGGCAGCGTTCCTCTAGTTCCTTCCGAATGTCCAGATACTTTTGTGGATTTTGCAGAGGCTGGTTCACATCACAAGCTCCTGCCAAAAACTCCTCAATCGTCATGTGATTGGCCAACTCACGCAAACCAGCAAAACGCCCTTCTTCAAATCCTTGTTCCTGAATATTCAAAACAGGTGTTCCAAGCGCCAAACATGGCAAGGTTCCATGCAGACGAGTGGTGACGACAAAACGTGCTGATTGATAGAGATAGAGGTAGTACTGAGCCACTTTCATCCGTTGAGAAGGGCTCATGTACTGGTGGTTGATATCTGCACTCATCCGAATAACAGGATAAATAGATTCTCTTGCCAACTTATCATAAACAGCATTTGGCAAATCAATCGCTAAGACAAAATCCTGCTTTTTCACATTCTTTTCTGGTTGAATGGTTAATGTCAAGCAACCAGACCAGTACGAGTCTACACCGATCGATTCAAGGAAGTCTTTGGTAGCTCCACTCCTCGCACCAACTGGACCATATTTTTTGAAAAATGCTCTATTTTCTTCCGTAGAAAATTGCTCTTGCACCAGATCATCGATAAACATCGATATCAATAAAGGATCGATTTTTTCATTTTTTAATGGAAAATTTTCCGGGCGGTGGGAATACCAGCCATTCATGATAAGCTTGATTGATTCCTCACCATCATACTGGAACTCATTTAAATAATCCCTGTTCACATAGTAATCTATCTGTGGTAAAAAACGACTCGTCGCTACCGACTGAATCTCATCTCCAATATTACCAGTGGTATACGAAAAAAGGGCATATTTGGTCATGACATCTCCTACTTTCTTATTTGGTTCTAGTATAGCACAATATAGTAGGAATGCGAAGCTCGTAGCTTAGATTGTTCGAGCTTGACCTACCCCATTATTGATTTTAAAGACATACTTATGCCCCTGAGTCAGACTATGATAAAAACCATCTCCCTCATAGACTTGGAAAATCTGCATGGTCTTGCGACTTTCCTCATCCTTGTAAACATGTTGGACATAGGGATTATCCGCAAAAACCTTCTCCAAGAGTTCTTGACTAGCCGGATGTGCCTTCCCTTCTATACGAATGACCTGAATCAAGTAGTCTTCTTCTGACAGGGCGGTTAGCGCCACACGCTCATCCCCCATCAGTTGCTGATAGAAATGCGTTTCCGAACCTGTCATAAAGAAAATACCATCTTCATTGGCAGCTGTGATATGGATAGGCCGCGCATGAGGATTGCCATCTGCATCGACCGTTGCAAAAATCCCTAGCTTCATGCCTTCCAAAATTTCCATGACATCTTTGACTTCCATAAGTAGCCTCCTAGACTTACATTCTACCTAAATTATAGCAAATTCCATGGGGAAAGTTAAGGTTAACATACAAAAATACTACCAAATATTTTCCCATCCCTCTAGCCCTGACGCCCTCTCTTTAGCTGAGTTGTCTTTACATAGTCCCTAAACTACCAACGGCATGAAGTGGCCAACAACCTTTCCTACTATCTTAGGCTGGTCTTCATAAAAGGCAAACTTATCCGGATGGTCTGGATTGATGGACACGAGACGGAAACCTTCCTTCTCCCGATAGACACGCTTGATATAGGTATGACCAAACCAGACAATGGCATAGATACCACCGTCATAATCAAAACCAGTCTCCTTGATAAGTGCCACCTCTCCTGATTGGAACATGGGCTCCATGGAATTTCCCTTTATCCAAGTCGCTACATCATGGTCCATCTCTTTATCAAAATAGACTGTTTCCGTCTCAAACTCATCCTCAAAAGCCTCACCAGGCCCTGCCGACAGCAAAATATTGGTCCGAACCTGATAGGCCACAAACTGTAGAGACTGGTACTGCTCCTCCAACAAACGCTGTGAGTAACGCATCACCATACCTTGATGACCACTGGTCAACTGATGGTAGACAGACAAGAGATCAAAATCTGCATCAAAATATCCCATTTCCACCAAAAATGTTTCTTCCAATGCTCGCAAATGCTTGGCATTGGGAACCGTCGTCTCCGATTCCCACTTAGAAATCGTCACCTTCCCAACACCAACCAGCTTCCCTAGATTTTCCTGCGTCATCTCATTGACCAAACGAATCGCTCGCAAACGCTCCCCTGAAAACATCCTTCACCTCAATAAGTTTCTTTATAAAGTAACTATATTATACAAAATATTCTGTTTTCTGACAAGTTTTTTTCTATTTCTTTCCACTATTTATATATAGACGCACATTGTCAAGTCAAGTGCAACAAGTTCATTGATAACTAGAGATCCAGAGGTTAAGCTGTCTGGGCTAGCCCAAACAGAA